>CALXYR010000001.1 GCA_944393025.1 uncultured Clostridia bacterium
AGAGCCTGCTTTCACAGGTGGGTGTCTTGTTGAATGCTCCTGGGTTTCTTACATAAATGCAAGCATACACGCCACATCCAAAGGCGGACTCCCTTTAATCTATTGTTGGTTCTAAAATTCCAGTCTACACGCACTACGCAGGGAATTAATATATTTACTTATCTTTAATGTATTTATATATTATCACATTTGATTATTTTTTTCAAGTATAATTTTGACTTTTCACACAATTATCACAAAAGTTCGTTTTAGGGACAGGTCTTCCGCCGAACTTTTTTTCGTTTTTGGGACAGGTGTCAAAATTTTCACTGTTTGGTAACTTTAGATGGTCCTAATAAAGTAAACAACATATATTTTCTTTTTCTTCCAAAATTATACTTACAAAATACATTTCTTATTTTGAGACCTGTCCCCATAGCGAACTTTTCTTCGTTTTGAGACCTGTCCCTAAAACGAACTTATTTCTCTTTTTAATGAATTATTTTTTATGCTTCCTATTCCAATAAATTTATTTTTATTATATATTCTGTATAATCCATCATTAAGATTATATGTAAGTTTTACTCCATTTGAATATAAATATAGTTTTTTATCATCTAAATTTATGATATTATTGTTCCCATATAAATTAATAAATACTTCTTCTATTGAAATTATATGTGTTTGTAAGAAATTTATATTGTTTATATTTTGTTCTAAATCTTCTATTTTAATACTATCTTTTATATCGAATATTCCTACTTTTGTTCTGTTTAATTCTTTCATAAATCCAATTGTTCCTAATTCTTTAGCTATATCTTCACATAAACTTCTAATATATGTTCCTTTAGAACATTTTACTGTAAATTTAATTAGTTTATTTTCTTTATCTATATTATTTAGTTTTATTTCGTAAATTTCTATATCTCTTGGATTTATTTCTATATCTATATTTTTTCTTGCATATTCATATAATTTTTTTCCATTTATTTTTATTGCAGAATATATTGGTGGAATTTGTTTTTGTCTTCCTATAAATTTATTAAGTGTTTTAATAATATTTTCTTTTTTCAAAATCTTATCTTCTACATTTTTTTCTTCTAATATTTTTCCCTCAATATCTGCTGTATCTGTCTTTATTCCTAATTTTAATTCTACTTCATATTCTTTGTCATGATTGATTAAATATTGTGAAATTTTAGTTCCTTTTCCTACTAAAATTGGTAAAAGTCCGGTAGCATTTGGATCTAGAGTTCCTGTATGTCCAACTTTTTCGTTAAGTATATGTTTTACTTTATTTACTATATCATGTGATGTACAACCTTTTTCTTTATTTATTAAAATAATTCCATCCATATATTTTTTTCCTTTCAAAAATTTAGACAAAAGAAGACTATTTTTCTTTTGCCTAAATTTTAATTAATTTATATAACTGACTTAATTTGTCTTAATATTTTTTCTTTTGCTTGTTCTATTGTACATTGTAATGTTACTCCTGCTGCATGTATATGTCCTCCACCACCAAGTAACAAACATACATCAGAAACATTTACATATTCATTTGATCTCATAGATACTTTACACCCTTTATCTGTTTGTCTTATAAATATGGATACTTCAACACCTTCTATATCTCTACCTGTTTCAACAATTCCTTCATGGTCTCCACTTTCTGCATTTACCTTTTCTTCATCTTCTTTTGTTATATATGTAAATGCAACTTTTCCATTTTCAAAAAATTCTAATCTATCTGAAGCTAATCTATTTAATTCGAAATTAGCTCTTGTTTTTGTTTGTAAAACTTTTCTATATACTTTTGAAACATTAATTCCTTTATTTAAAAGCCAAGCAACAAATTCAAATGTCTCTGCTGTTACACCTGAATATTTAAATCCTCCTGTATCTGTTATTATTCCAGTTAAAATACAAGTTCCTATTTCTTTTGTAATTTCTACTTTAAAGTATTCAAGAACTACTAGTAACACTTGTGCACATGCTGGTGCATCTGGACTTACATAGTTGTAATCTCCAAACATAGTATTTGTGCTATGATGATCTATAGATATTTTTACTTTAGCATTTTCAAAATATTCTACAAATCCATTTAACATCTTTATAGTAGCGCAATCCACTGAAATTGCTAAATCATATTTTTCTATATTTGATTCTTTTTTTATTTCATCTGCACCTGGTAAAAATTCAAAAGTTCTTGGATATTCTGGTATTATAATATCTGGATTCTTTCCCATTTGTTTTAATGAATTATATAATGCTGTAGCTGATCCTATAGCATCTCCATCTGGATTCTCATGAGTTAATATAACTATTGTATTTGCATTATTAATTTCTTCTAAAATATTATCTAATGTACTCATTAAATTTCCTCTTCCTTTATTTATATATTTTTTATCTAGTCTTTGTTGTCTTTATCATTATTTAATTTTTTTAATATATTTTCTATTCTTTCACCATATTCAAGTGAATCATCTATTTCAAAGACTAATTCTGGTGTAATTCTTAAATTAACTGTTTTTGCTATTCTACCTCTTATAAATCCTGAAGAATCCTTTAATCCTTCCATTGTTTTATTTATATTTTTTGAATTCAAAATACTTACATATACTTTAGCATATTTAAAATCTGGAGTTATTTTTACCCTTGTTACACTTAACATTCCGGTAATATTAGGATTTTTAAGTTCATAGTTAAGAACTTGGCTTAGCTCTTTTTTTAATTCTTCATTTATTTTATTTAGTCTAGCTTCATTCTTTGGCATTAGTTTATTCCTCCTTCTGTTTTATGTATTTTCAAAACAAATTTAAAGTAGTATATTGCTAGGAAAACAAGTAAAAAATTTTTGAGATAGTACATATGTACATCGAAAAAATTTTTACGAAGTTTGACAACGCAAGATGCTTCTTTAAATTTGTTTTTTATCTTTTTACTTCTTCCATAATATATACTTCTATAATGTCTCCTTCTTTTATGTCATTGTATTTTTCAATTTGAATTCCACATTCAAATCCTTTTGTTACTTCTTTTACATCATCTTTAAATCTTTTTAATGATGCTAGTTTTCCATCATGTATAACTACATTTTCACGAATTACTCTTACTCCAGCATTTCTTTCAACTTTTCCATCTAGAACATAAGCTCCTGCTATTGTACCAATGCTTGATACTTTAAATGTTTGTCTTACTTCTACATTTCCTATTACTTTTTCTTCATATACTGGTGCAAGCATTCCTTTCATAGCTGATTCTACATCTTCTATTGCATTATATATTACAGAATATTGTTTTATTTCAACTTGACTCTTTTCTGCCATATCTTTTGCTGCTATTCCTGGTCTTACATTAAATGCTATTATTATTGCTTTTGCAGCTTTTGCAAGTTGTACATCTGATTCTGTTACTGCTCCAACAGCTGAATGTATAACTCTTACTCTTACTTCTTCATTAGATAATTTTTCTAAAGATTGTTTTAATGCTTGTGCTGTTCCTTGAACATCAGCTTTAACTATTATTCCAAACTCTTTTAAGTTTTCACTTTCCATCTTTTCAAATAAATTACTTAAAGTAACTTTACTTTGTTCTGCTAATTCTTTTTCTCTTTCTTGTCTTTTTCTTCTTTCTATTAAATGTTTTGCCATTTTTTCATCTTTAACTTCATAGAAGATATCTCCTGCTTCTGGTACATTTGTAAGTCCCATTATTTCTACTGGTGTAGATGGTCCTGCTTTTTTTATTTTTTGTCCTTTATCATTCTTCATTGCCCTAATTCTTCCAATAGAAGTTCCTACAACAATTGTATCTCCTACATCTAATGTTCCTCTTTGTACCAACATAGATGCAATAGGCCCTTTTGCTTTATCAAGTCTTGCTTCAATTACTGTACCTTTTGCTTGCTTTTTAGGATTAGCTTTAAGTTCTTTCATGTCTGCAACTAATAACACCATTTCAAGTAAATTTTCAATGTTTATATGTTTTTTTGCAGAGATAGGTACAAATATTGTATCTCCTCCCCATTCTTCTGGCACTAATTCATATTCCATTAATTCTTGTTTAATTTTATCTACATTTGCTCCTGGCAAATCTATTTTATTTACTGCGACAATAATTGGTATTTCTGCTGCTTTTGCATGGTTTATAGCTTCTACTGTTTGTGGCATTACACCATCATCTGCTGCTACTACTAATATTGCTATATCTGTTATTTGTGCACCTCTAGCTCTCATACTTGTAAAAGCTTCATGTCCTGGTGTATCTAAAAATGTAATTTCTCTTCCATTTATATTAACTTTATATGCACCAATATGTTGTGTTATTCCTCCTGCTTCGCCTTCTATTACATTTGTACTTCTTATAGCATCTAACAAAGATGTTTTGCCATGGTCTACATGTCCCATTACAACAACAACCGGTGGTCTTTCTTCTAATTCTTCTATAGAATCTTCTGTTTCATCAAATAAAATATCTTCTTCTTTAACAATCTCTTTTTTATTTGCTGTAATTCCAAATTCACTAGCAACTAAATAAGCTGTATCAAAATCTAGTACATTATTTATTGTTGCCATAATTCCTAATGTAAATAATTTTTTTATTACTTCTGCTGTAGTTTTTTTCATTTCTTGTGCTAAATCTTTTACAGTAATATTATCTGGAATTGTAATTTCTTTAAGTTCAAATATTTTTTGCTTATTTCTTTCTTCTTCATTTTTTTGAATTTTCTTTTTATTTTTCTTGCCTCTTGCTGTAGTTAAATCATAATATTCAAGCATTCCACCATCTTGTTCAGAAAACATATTTGATAATTTATCAACTTGTTTTAATCCTTTTAATTTGTCACTATCAAATTCATCAAATTGATTATTTCTTCTTGATTTATTTGCTTTTTTAGCAACTTTTTCATCATATTTACTATTTGCTTTTTGTTTATCTATAACCTTGCTACTATAATCTCTTTGATTTTCTTTTTCTTGTATTTCTGTAGTCATTATATTTTTAATATTTTTGTCTATTCCTCTTTCATCTAGTGGCTTTTTGTTATTATTTCCAAATCTATTATTTTTATAATTGTTTGTATTTTGGTTATTTCTATTATTTTGATAGTTATTTCTGTTATTTTGATTTCTATTATTTCTCATATTATTATTGTTGTTTCTAAAATTTTGGTTTCTATTTCCTTCTCTATCATTATTGTATCTATTGTTATGATTATCAAAATTTCTATTTTGATAATTTTTTGGTTCTTCTACTTTTTCTTTTTTAGGTTCACTAATATTCTCTGTTTTAGGAACATCTTCTTTAATCTTTTCCTCTACAGGTTTTGTTTGTTTTACTTCTTCAACTTTTTTAATTTCTTCAGCTTCCTTTTTAGGTTCTTCTTTAGGTTTAAGCCCAAAAAGTTCGCTAACAGTTAATGGTTTTGTTTGCTTGTTTCTGTATACTATGTTATAATCATTTTTATTTTTTCTTTCTACAAACCCAACATCTTTTTTATTCTGTTCATGATTTTTATTATTTTGATTTTTCTTTTCATCCTCATCTGAAATTATAACTTCACGCCTAATTATAACAGGTGTTTCGCTTTTCTTTGAAGTTTGAGAAGTAGTTGTTTCTTTTTTAGCTTTTTTCACATTTTGTGCTTCTTCTACTTTTTTGCTTTCTTTGTTATTTAAATTATTTCTTATCTTACTTGCTTGTTCATCATCAACTGCACTTAAATGACTACTTACATTTATTCCTAATTCATTCGCTATTTTTATTATTTCCTTACTTGTTAAACCTACTTCTTTTGCTATTTCATGTATTTTTATTTTACCCAATAGCTTCACCCCCATTAATTATTTTTATAATTTCATTTGAGAAATTTGTATCTTTTATTCCTATAATTGCTTTATTACATTGACCAATAGTTTTGCTTATTTCCTCTATATTTAAAATTTCATATATTGGTATTTTTTCTTGCTCACAAATTTTTTTAAATTTCATTTTTGTCCTTTCTGATGCATCATTTGCAATAATTATTAATTTAATTTTGCCAATTTCTTTTATACATGCTTCTGTTCCAAATAATAATTTTCCAGCTCTTCTTGCTAATCCTAATAGACCACATATTTTACTTTTTATCAACAATTACACCTCTTAAATTTTCATAAATCTCATTTGATATACTAGTTTCAAATGTTTTTTCAAGTCTTTTTGTTTTTATTGCATTTTCTAAGCACTCTATATTGTCACAAATATATGCTCCTCTTCCATTTGCTTTTCCTGTTCTATCAATACTAATAATTCCTTCTTTATTTTTTACTATTCTAATTAAATCTTTTTTATTTTTTTGAGAATTACAACCTATACATGTTCTTTGTGGTAAATTCTTCAATAAAAATCCCTCTTTCTTATTTTATTCATCTTTTATTACATTATTCTTGTTCATTTGTATTATTTTGTTCATTTAAATCTTCTTTTTCATTTTCTTCATTTAACTTACTAAGCATTTCTCTAAACTGAGATTCACTTTTTATATCTATTTTCCAATTTGTAAGTCTTGCAGCAAGTCTTGCATTTTGTCCTGCTTTGCCTATAGCTAATGATAATTGATCATCTCTTACTATTACTTGAGCAAATTTTTCTTCTGGTTTTACATCAACTGCCATAACCTCTGCTGGAAGTAATGCTGCTGAAATATATATTGCTGGATCTTCAGACCATTCTATAACATCTATTTTTTCTCCATTTAGTTCATTAATTATATTTTGTATTCTTATTCCTTTTTGTCCAACACATGAACCAACTGGATCAATATTTTCATTTTGAGAATATACTGCAACTTTACATCTGTTTCCAGGATCTCTAGATACACTTTTTATTTCAATTAATCCTTCATAAATTTCAGGTATTTCTAGTTCAAATAACTTTCTTACGAAATCATTATTTGCTCTTGAAATAATTACTTGTGGTGCACCTTTTATTCCTCTTTCTACATCTAATACATAACCTCTTATTTTATCATTTACTTTATATTTTTCTGTTGGAATTTGCTCTTTTACTGGCATAACACCTTCTATTTTTCCTAAATCTAAAACAACAATTCCTCCATCTGCTTTTTGAACTATTCCTGAAACAATTTCTCCTTTTCTTTCATTAAATTCATCAAATATAAAGTTTCTTGATGCTTCTCTTATTTTTTGCACTATAACTTGTTTTGCAGTTTGTGCTGCTATTCTACCAAAGTTTTTTGGAACTTGTTCTATTTCTGCCTTATCTCCAACTTCTAGTTTTTTATTTATTTTTCTAGCATCTTCTAAACAAATTTGTAATTTACTATTTTCAACTTCTTCTGGTTTTTCTACAATGTCTTTTTCTGCATAAACATGAATTTCTCCTGTTTCTTTGTCCATAGTTATTTTTACATTTTCTGCTGAATCAAAATTTCTCTTATATGCTGTAACCAATGCTGTTTCTATTGCTTCTAGTAAATATTCTTTTTTTATTCCTTTTTCTTTTTCTAATTCATCCATTGCTGTTATTAATTCACTACTATTTATTGCTTGATTATTTGTTTTAGATACTTTTTTCATTTTTCTAATTCCTCCCTTTTTATTCCTCTTCTATTTTCAAACTATCCCAATCAAATATTGTTTTTATTTGTGAAATACTTTTTCTGTCTATTGTTATTTCTTTGTTATCTATTTTAAAATTAATTTCTTTTTCATTAAAGTTAATTATTGTTCCAATAAACTCTTTTTGTTTTTTTTCTAAGATTTCTATTGGCTTATATAAACTTACTTGTACCTCATTTCCAATATTTTCTTGCAAGTGACTATCTTTTCTTAGTAATTTTTCTAAACCTGTTGATGATACTTCTAAAAAATATTGTTCTTTTATGTAATCTGCTTTATCTAGTAATTCATTTATACCATTATTTACTTTTTCACAATCATTTAAATCTATTGTTCCTTTTTCTTTTTCAATAAATACTCGTAAATAATAGTTTTGCCCTTCTTTTACATATTGTACATCATATAACTTATAGCCTAAATTTTCTATTTTTTCTTTTATCAAACTTTCTACTTTTTCCTCTAAATTAGTCATATTTTCTCCATTTCCTACTTACATTATAGAAGAGTGGAATTTGCTTCCACTCTTCTTCTCAATTATGTCTATATTATTATACATTATTTTTTTAGTAATTGCAATAGTTTTAGAATATTTTTTATCAATTTTCTACCTTTCTATCAACATCCAGTTCTACAAATACAAGCTGAGACGGAAGCCAATGTAGTAGTTGCTGCTAGATGCATTGTCGTTGCGACGGATAGCCGTGTAATAGCTGCTGCTGAAGCAAACGCCTCCTCTACGAGTACACGGGAAAGCACCAAAGCTGTCAGTGTTACTTGAATATTCTGTAGTCAATTCATATATATTTGATGCCATATCATTTATTTTACATACTTCATCTGCATTTGCTCCTGTATTTGCTAAACTAGAATTTTTACTTGTTTGATTTGCATAATTACTATTTCCAGCCTCTTGTATATACACTATTGCTGTATCCCATGCATAACTATTTATTAAATCACTTTTTACACTACTGCTTCCTGCATAAGTATTCATTGCAACTTTTGATGCTTTTAGCTGAGTTATAAAGTTCCACAATGTTCTTGGAGTATATGACATACTACCTTTTGAGTAACCTGTTGTTATTTTTGATGCTGATTTATAATCTGCTACACTACTTCCACTTGCATAACTTGCTTCATATCTTCCTATATAATACCCTCCATTTGTATCTACACTATCAATAAAACCTTTTAAATCTTTTGCTGTTGCATTTCTTCCATCTTTTCCATCACTTGCAATTCCTTCTCTATATGTTGATAATTCTGAAAAGTATGAATCAAGTATTACACTTTGCGTATAATTTGCTGCATCTTGCTGTAATGTTGGTGTACCAGATGAATCAAATGTATATCTTCCTAATTTTATTTCTCCACTTGGGCTTCCATCATCTTTTGTAAATGTTCCTACTGGTATCCACACATATTGACTTCCTTGTACATTTACATCACTAGATGCATTTACATCCTCTATTACTATTCCTTGCTGTACTGTATCTCCACTATCCTGTGGTACTTTAAATCCTCCAGGTATTTTTATTACATTATCATGTTCATCTTTTATTGGTGTTTTTGTTGTAAACACATATTGCGTTTCCTTTGCTTCTTTTACTGTGGTTGGTACCTTTGGTCCTTCCGGCTCTTTTGTTTGTTCTTCTATATATTTATCTAAATCTGACATTTTTTTATCTTCATCTATTTCTCCTTGCTTTGTTCTATCTCTTGCTTCTTTTGTCCAACCTACTAATCCATTATCTCCAAATGCTCCTCTTATTGCTATTGTTGCTAATATTATTAATATTACTATTGTTATTACCAATGCAATTAATGTTATTCCTCTTTCTTTTTTTAAGGCTTTTTGAAACTTTTTATTGTTATTCATCATTTTTCCTTATCTCCTTTCTACTTTTCTATTAAATTTTTAAACTTATTAAATTTTAAGTATAAACTTTTTCATGCATATTTATCTTTTATTCTTTTTATCTCTTTAAAACGCAAAAAAGACAGATTATTTGTAAAAACTACTATTTTTGTAATAATAGCTTTTACTATATAATCTATCTTTGTACTTTTTATTTTTTTTGCATTATTAATAAAGCTTATTTTAGTTAAATATAGCTCTCTCTCTCTCTCTCTTTTTTTACAGTACCAAGGATTTCAAAGTATTTATTCATTTGTATTTCTCCTATTCTTATTTTTATTGTTCTATTTTTTTCTTATCTATTATATTATCTTTGTACCTTTTTGGTACTTTTTAGTTTCCTTTTTTTGTTCACTTTTATTTTACCTCAAGCTTCTATTTTTTGTCAACATTTTTATTGCTTCCTATATCATATTTTTCATCTAGTCTTTCATAAAACCAGTCCGTACTTTTTTTATATTTCTCTGGATTATCTGCTTTTCTTAAATCTTTGTTTATTTCAAATAATATCACTAAATTTAATATAGTGAATATTTCTTGCAATATTAAATTTAATCCTAAAAATGTAAAGTCTAATACATTTGGAACATAAGATAATATTGTTATTAAATCATAAATAAGTAACCAACCTATTGGTATCATAGCAAAAATTGTAAATTTTTTTGAACGCTCTTCATCATACTTTGACATATAACTCCTAGCTATAAATATAAAAACTAGAGTTAGAGTTTCAAAAAATATTCCAAAATCAAAAGTTCCAAGCATAAGTGGTACTATATAGCTAAGTAAATTTATAATGGTCAGAGCAATACATACTATTGTTTTATTCTTTGCCTTATCAATGTTTACATTTTTTATAAACTCTTTTTCAGTATCGTTCATTACTAAATCCTCCACATATTTTAAAATTTTACATTTTCTTCTTCATCAAACAAAATTTCATCATCTTTACTTAGTTTATCTCTTTTTTCTTGTATTCTTGAAACTTTAGGTATTTGATAAATTAATAAAATTATAAGTAATACATTAAGTCCAATTATGCCATACATTCTTATACTAAATATGTTATATGCTTTAACACATTCATCAATATAATACTCTTTTTCACTCTTTATTTTGATTTCTCCTATACTCACAACAATTTTAGATTCAGAATTAGAAGTTTGTCCACTATATTCTTGGTTATATATTTGTTCAAACTTATTTTTTGTGTAAGTTGAGTCCATATTAGCCTTTATTCCAAAAAATACTAAAATAGTTATTACTGAAAGTGATAAAATTACAATTAATCTCTTTATAAGTGCATTCTTATCTTTTGAAAAATAATTTGCTAATATTGTAAGTACTAATAACGCTAAAGTTATTAGTATATAAGTATTTATAAGTATTCTTTTTGTATTTTCTATTGGATCAATTATTGAAGGTTTGTATGTAGATAAAAATGTTATACCAGCGGTGATAAATATGATAATTGTAACAATCATTTGAAATATAACATAGGTATTATCTAATGGAATATAAGTATATATTCTAAATAATCCACTTCCATAATACCTCCTTTTATTATTTCCAAATCCTCCTCTACCTATGTATCCCATAAAAATCCCCCTTTTAAATCTTATCTATGTCAATTATAACATAAAAGTACATACTTTAATACTATTTAAATTAAATTATGTACTTTTTTATTGTATAGTAAAAATCGACTTTTTACTATATATTTTAGTATCTTTAACGATTTTTGCTATACAACAAGGTTAGGCATCCTTAGACTGTCCGAGCGAAGCGAGTGACATGTATTTCGCACTTGCTTCAGAGGCATACTTGGCGAAATGCCTTTCTTATATGATTGTCTGTTCAGTATAACATATATGATTTATATTGAATAAGTTATTTATTTTTATTACATTTTTTTCCTTGAATTTTTTTTGCTTATGGTATAAAATATATTTAAAATTTTATTGTTAATTTTGAAGGGAATTATAATGAAAGATAAAAGAAAATTGTATAATGCCGATAAAATAAATAACTTTAGAGAATTGGTTGATAGATATTCCAAATTATATTCTAATAAAACTGCTTTTGAATATAAAGAAACACCTTCTTCTAAAGAACATATAAAAATTAACTATTCTCAATTTGTAGATGATATAAAAGCTTTAGGTACAGCTCTTATTAATCTTGGCTTATCTAAAAAGAAAATTGCAATAATATCTCCTAATAGGTATGAATGGTGTGTAAGTTATTTAGCAATAACTACTTCTGATATGATAGTAGTGCCACTTGATAGAGCTCTTCCAGATAATGAAATAGAAAGCCTTATTATTAGAAGTCAAGCAGAAGCAGTTATTTTTGATAAAAAATATTCTGAAATTTTTTCTAAAATTGCTAAAGAAAAAAATTCTAATTTATCACAATATATATGTATGGACAATTTAGATAATTTTTCTACTTACTCTAGTTTAATTCAAAAAGGTCATTCTTTATTAGTAAATGGAGATAATAAATATGATAATGTGAAAATAAATAATTCTGAAATGTCTATTATGCTATTCACTTCTGGAACCACTTCAATTTCTAAAGCTGTTGCTCTTTCACAGTTAAATATATGTGAAGACATATATGCCTTAGCACAAATGACAGATATAAGAAGTGATGATACTTTTTTATCATTTTTACCATTACACCATACTTTTGAATCAACTTGTACTTTTTTGTATGGTACTTATTCTGGAATTACTGTTGCATTTTGTGATGGATTAAAATATGTACAAAAGAATTTAGCAGAATTTAATGTTACTGGTTTTGTTTGTGTACCTTTAATGCTTGAAATTATGTATAAAAAAATAAGAAAAGGAATTGATGAACAAGGAAAAACAAAATTAGTAAATATAATGGCTAAATTATGCAATAGTTTATTAAAAATAGGTATTGATATTCGTAGAAAAGTATTTAAGCAAATATTAGATAATTTAGGTGGAAAATTAAGAATATTAATAGCTGGTGGTGCTTCTATGAGTAAAGAAGCAATACAGGGATTTTTGGATTTAGGAATAAATTTATTACAAGGTTATGGATTAACTGAAACCTCTCCTGTTGTTGCTGGTGAAAATGATAAATACAAAAGATGTGGTTCTGTAGGTTTTCCTTTACCTGGAATAAATGTAAAAATTGATAATCCTAATGAAGAAGGTATTGGAGAAGTTTGTGTACAATCCCCTACTGTAATGCTAGAATATGTAAATAATCCTGAAGCAACTCAAGAAGTTTTAAAAGATACTTGGTTTTATACTGGTGATTTAGGTTATTTTGATAAAGATGGATTTTTATTTATTACAGGTAGAAAAAAAGATGTTATAGTTCTTAAAAATGGCAAAAATATTTTCCCTGAAGAACTTGAAATATTAATTAACAAATTACCTTATGTATATGAAAGCATGGTTTTTGGTAAACCTCTAGAAGATGGTGATTTTAAAATATGTGCTAAAATTGTTTATAATACAGAATATGTTGATCAATTTTTATCTAATTTATCTAAAGAAGATTTGTTTAATAAGGTATGGAATGATATAAAGGAAAATGTAAATCATAAGATTCCAGCATATAAATGTATACGCGAAATTATTTTAACTGACAAACCTTTAATAAAAACTACAACTCAAAAAATAAAAAGACATGAGGAATTAAAAATAATTTTAGAAGGCAATTAACTATTGCCTTCTAATCATTACTACACATATGTTTACGAGTCATTTCTAATAGATTTAATTTTGAAAATCCTGCTATTTGTGTTTTTGACCTATCTTTTTTCAAATTTTCTTTAAGTAGTTCTATTATTTTTTCTTCATTTTCTTTGTTTTGCATATCTATATAATCTATTATAATTATTCCACCTATATCTCTTAATCTTAATTGTTTTGCAATTTCTATAGTTGCTTCTTTGTTTACAGTAAATATAGTTTGCTCTAAATCTTTTTTTCCAGTGTATTTACCTGAATTTACATCTATTGCTGTTAATGCTTCTGTTTTATCTATTGTTATAAATCCACCACATTTAAGCCAAATTTTTCTATTTTCTAATTGCTCCAATTGTGTTTTTAAATCATATTTATTTAAAATATTTTCTTCTATTTGTACACTAATTTGCTTATTTTCTTCTTTAAGCTTTTTATTTACAGAATCATAAACTTCTTTATTATCAACATATATTTTTTGTAAATCTTGATCAATTAAATCTGTAATTATTTTCTCTAAAATTCCTTCACTTTTATATAATAATTTAGGATTTAATAAATTCTTTTGCTTTAAACTATTATATTCATCTTGTATTTTTTTTGAAATATTTATAATTTTTTGTATATCTTTTAATATCTCTTCTTCTTTTTGATTTTCTGCTGATGTTCTAATAATTGCTCCATGACCTTTAGGAAGATTATTTTTTAAAATATTTTTTAGTCTTTCTCTTTCATGTTCATCATTTATTTTTTGAGATATTGTTACAAATTTTTCATTTGGCATTAATACTATAAATCTTCCTGGTATACTTAAATGTGCTGATATTCTTGCACCTTTTTTATTTGTACTATCTTTTCTTATTTGTACTAGAATTGGCATTTTAGGTTTTAAATAATCTTTTATATCATATTTTTCAAAATTCTCATTTTTATTACCAGTTTCGCTACTTACTTTAGGTATTACATCTCTAATATGTATAAAAGTATTTTTTTCTTTACCAATATTAACAAAAGCTGCTTGCATACCTGGTAATACATTTTCAACAATTCCTATATATATGTTTCCTTCTAATCTTTCTTGTTCTGGTTGTTCTTCGTATTTTTCTATTAATTTCCCATTTTCTACTAATAATATATTTGTTTTTTCATTATTAGTATTTACTAATAATTCTTGCATATTATCCCTTCCTGTACTATTTTTTTATGTTATATTTATTCATTGTATTATCTATTCCATTTTCTAGCCAATATTCTACTGCCTCTACTGCCAATTCTTGTCCTTTTATTAGTTCTTGCATTTCTTCATCTTTAACTTTTCCTATTACATAATTTATTCTATCAAATTCTTCTATTGGTTTGCCTATTCCAACTCTTATTCTCGAGAAATTTTCTGAAGATAGCATTTCAACTATTGACTTCATTCCATTGTGTGAACCTGGTCCACCTTTTGACCTTATTCTAATATTTCCTATTTGAGTATCCATATCATCATAAATTACTATTATATTTTCTAATGATTCTTTATAAAAATCAATAATTTTCTTAATTGATTCTCCACTATTATTCATATATGTTTGTGGTTTTACCAAAATCACTTTTTCATTTTGTATAATTCCAGTACCACATATTGCATCAAATTTACCTTTATTTAAATTGATGTTATTTTTTTTGGCTAATATATTTATAACATCAAAACCCATGTTATGTCTTGTATTTGAATACTCTGGTTCTGGATTTCCAAGTCCTACTATTATATACATAATTTATTCTTTCCTTTATTATAAATAATTATTTTAAATTATATCTATACTCCACTCTATACATATAATTCAAAATACCTTGCGCCATCATCTTTATTATATAATTCTTCTATTTGTTTAAATCCTACTTTTTTATAAAAATATATAGCTCTTTCTAATCTATCATAAGTTCCTAAAAATATTCTATTAAAATTCATTTCTTTAGATTTTTCAATAAGTTTATTATATAATTCTTTTGATAATCCTTTTCCTCTATAATCTTTTTTAACATATAACATTTTTATTTCAGCTTCTTCATTATTATGCTTTTTTAAAGCTATTGTACCTATTACATTTTCATCCTCATCTAATGCAATCCATAAATTTCCACCATCATTAATATAGTCTTGATTATTTTGTATTTCAAGCCCTTTTCTAAATTTTTCAAAACCATACTCTTCAACAAATACTGATATAACAAAGTTATTAACCTCTTCATTATACCTATTTTCAAATTCTTTAATTATATACATTTACATCACCTTTATATTTTACATAATCGGCAACTTCTCAGTAATACTATTTTAAATAATATTCTTAGAAAATTGCACTAAATCTTCAACTCCTATCTTTTATTAAAAAACTATTAATTTAGTTTCTAATTATATTTTATTTTTTGCTAAATTACATAGCATTATATATATCTTCTAAGCGTTTTTTACACATATCAATTTCTCTTTTAATTCTCATATCTATTTCTTTTGTATCTTCTTTTATTTTTATTTCCATCATATCTTTTATATTGTCTATGGTATCATAAATATTTTTTAAATTTAATGTTGTAGTCATACTATTTTTTCTTCCACTTATATAATGATGAACTGGGAAATCTGCAATCAGATACTTTTCAACTTTCATAATAGCTTTATATACAAAAAGTACATCTTCATAATACCTATTTTCTACAAATCTTATATTGTTCTTATTTAAAAAATCTAAATTCCAACACTTACTCCATACATTTGGATAAATGTCTATTCCAGCTTTATACTCTTTTGTGCAAGTTTCTGGTGTAGGAATTACAAGTTCATTTCTATTACCACCTATTTTAAATCCTAAATATACTACATCTACTTGTTTATCACCTATTAAATTATTAATTTTAGAAAGTACATCATTTTCATATAAATAATCATCTGCGTCTAAGAAAATTATGTATTCTCCTTCTGCAATGTTAAGTCCTGTATTTCTTGCTCCTCCAGATTCTTTGTTTTCTTTATGATTTATTAGTTTAAATTTATTAAATTCTTTTTCATATTTTTTAACTACCTCTGATGTATTATCAGTTGATGCATCATTTACTATTATTAATTCATAATTTTTAAAATCTTGATTTAAAACACTATCTATTGCTCTTGCTATATATTCTTCAACATTAAATGCTGGTATAATAATACTAAATCTTATTTTTTCCATTTTTCTTACATTCCCCTCTTATATTTTACTAGCTGGTCCTTCCATTACATTAACTTCTTTATTATTTAGTATTGATTCAAATAGTTTTACTAAGTTTTCTGCTGCAATACTACTTGTCCATTGTGTTGTAATATATTTATAAGCATTTTTTCCTAACTTTTTTCTCATTTCTTTATCATTTATTAATAATTTTACTTTATTTTCAAATTCTTTATAGGTACTATATTCTAATCCATTAATATTATTTTTTATTAAAAATGGTACAGAACCCATTTTTTTATTAGCTACTATAGCACATCCAGCATTCATTGATTCATTAATTACGGCACCCCAACCTTCTTGACTATCACTAGTTCCTATAAATATATTAGCATTTTCCATATATTTTTTCACTTCACTACTTGGTACTTGTCCTACAACCTCAATTACATCTTCTAATTTAAATTTTTGTACTTTTTTCCTTATCTTTCTTTCCAACTTACCTGTTCCTAACATTTTAATGTGAAAATTACAATTTGATTTTTTTAAATTTTTAGCTAATTTTACAACTACCTCTGGATGCTTCCATTTAATAAATCTTGCTACCCATATTATTTCTATTTTTTCATTTTGTTCTTTTTTATCAATTAATTTATCTATATCATATTTATTAGTTTCGAGAAAATATCCCCACTTATATATTTTATTTTTATATAATCCTAATAAGTTAAAATCTTTAGATCCATATGCATTTGCGCATAATAAATACAAATTCTTATTTTTTCTAAATTTTATATGTCTGTCATAAAATAGTTTTAATTTTTCTTTATTGAATACTGTTTTAAAAAATCCATCTGGAAATATAAAAATTCTTGCTCTATATCTAAAAACTATTTTGTCTTGTTTTAATCTTTCTGTTAATAATTCATCTGTAGTTGAACCTATTATTACTATATCACTATCTAATACTAACTTCTTTGCTTTTTCTTTTATTTCTTCATTTTCATATGCTTTTATAACAAAATCATATTTACTATCTAAATCTTCAAAACCGAGTTTCAATCTCCATTCAAATATTTTTACTGTTGAAATAAATTTAAAATCATCTCCTAATCTTTTTTGCATTTCAATGCAAAATGGAACCTGATGATGTGTTAAAAAATTAGAAATAAATACAACTTTCATATAGTTCTCCTTTTATTTTTTCAATGCTTCATTTAGTATTTTATAAAATTCTTTATGTAATCTCTCATATATTTTTTTATCAATTTTGTTTTTAGCAATTTCGCCTTTTTCTTCAAATTTGTATTTTATATATTCATAGATTTTGTTTTTATCTTTTATTTCTTTTGAATAATTGGTTTTAGTTGTTAATTCTATACAGTAATTTAAATATCTGATTAAAATTAATGAAATTAATTGTTCATTTTTTTTATCTTTAAAAAATTCAAATACTTCATCATACACATCTATTGTATCAAATACTCTCTTTTCTTTAACTCCCGACCTCATGACACTATTTTCGCTTTGCATATATGCATACATAATATCTGGTGTTGATACTATTTTTTTACTATTATATAGTACTTTATATATAATAAATTCATCATCAATTATACGATTTATTGGAAATTTATCTTTTTCAAATAATTCTTTACGATATAATTTATTTGTAGTACTAACAGAATTAATATATTCTGTTTCATTTTCTCCATATAATATCAATAATTTTTCTATATTTGTATATTCTCTTTGTTCTCCTGTATTAGTAAATACATTTTCGTTATAAGATTTTACCCTTTTATAATGACCCTCTGCAATATCTGCATTTGTATTCTTTATCATTTCATATAACCTTGAATAATAATGCTCACATATAAAATCATCTGCATCTATAAAAGAAAAATATTTTCCGTTAGCATTTTCAATTCCTGTATTTCTTGCACTTCCAGCTCCTCTATTTTCTGTATTGATTAATCTTATTCTTTTATCTTGTTTTATATATTGTTCACATATTTCTCTTGTATTATCGGTTGAACCATCATTTATAATAATAACCTCAATATTCTTATAATCTTGATAAATAATACTTTCTATACATCTATTTATATATTTTTCTACATTATATGCTGGTATAATTACGCTAATTAAAGGGTTATTCTGCATCATTTTCCCACCTTTGTTAGATATTTTTTAGTCTATTCCAAATTTGGTTTGTTTGAATATATTCATCATAATGCTTTTTTACATTTTTGTCATATTCTTCTAAGTCTCTTAAAAGTATATTAAAATTTGAATTATTAAATAATTTATTTAATTCTGGTAAAGAATCCTCTAATTTTTTATATGTATTTTTTATACTTTCTTTATAGTTGTTATTATTTGTAATATACTCAAATAATGGTTTATATTTTATCCAACCTCTAGAAGCTTTATAAAATCTTTCTTCTATTTGTTCTTCTGATGATTTTATTTTTCTTAAAACTTTTGGATATTTTCTCCTTGCTATATTAGTATATTTTAAAAATCCATCATGGAAATGATATACTGGTACTTTTATAACTTTTGAATCTACTAATCCAGTAGAAAAAAAAGTATCTTCTCCCCTTGCACCTTCAGGATTATAAAATGCTGGTATTTTTTGAATATGCTTTAAATTCAAACATAATGTTGAACCTGAAACCCATTTTCCTGCTCCATCTTGTTTTATTTCATAGCTTCCATTACCATTAGCAATATTTTCATCTGCATATGTTATTCCATTAGCCTCGATAAATTTTTCTTTTATTGAATCCCAAGATATTATATCATTACCCAATGCTTCTATATAACATTTAAATTTTTCTTCATCTATATCAGAATTTAATTCCACATATGGAATTGGTGAAATATAACCACAATGATAACCTATTGTAACATCTGCATTTTGTATATATTTTAGATGCATTGCTATATTATCTTGTTCTTTCCATATTATTTCATTTGTATTTTCATCTTTAATACATGCTACTGGATATTCATCATCATCCCAAAATAATAAGTAATCCATTTTGTCTTTTAATGCAAAATACATTAGAGAATTTCTTCCCTTTGCATGTCCATGTCCAAAAAATAAATTTATATCTGACTTTGAATAATTTTCTTTTGCAAGTATTTTTTTCTTTTCTTCTTCAATATCTTCTGGAGTTATATATTTTATTGTTAAATCCTTATATACATTTGGTATTATTCCATAAAAATCTATTCTTGTAGTATATTGATAGCCTAAATCAAATAAAATATATATAGTTAATTCTACTTTTTTATTTAAATCTTTAAATTGATTAATTAATCTTTCATAAGTACTATTAATTATTTTACACACATTTGGTCTGCCTGTTACAAAGCCTATACCAAATTTTATTATGTTCCCCATTATATATTTCTCCTTTTAAAGGAATTCTTTTTTGACTGATTAAGTATATCATAATTTATACTTTATGTCAAATTTTGTTCTAGGCATAAGTATAGAAATAGCTTGTTTTTTGTAGCTTTTTCTTATTATCTTTAATTCTTAACTACAATTAAAAAAAGTATATTTGCAATACCTTTTTTAAGGAAACTTAAACTTTACCTAATAGGCAAAATCTATCGATTTTTCCTATACAATAACAAAGAGAAAAGTTATTTTAAGCTTTATGGAAAATCCCTAAAATTTAAAATAACTTTTCTAATTTATATTCTTTATCTAATTTTTCATTCAAGTATATTTTTGATATAATTTCAAGTTCTTTTATGCTTTCATCAGATAAGTTAAAAGAAAATAATTTTTTAGGTGGTGCCAGTATTATGTATTTTATAGCATTTTTTGTTGCTTCTGATATTTGTATAGCACCTTTATCTTGTTTGCTACAAGCTTCACATTTAAGTCCATTATCTCTAAAGCTAAAGTAATTTAGTAATACATTATCTTTGTTTTTGCAATTCGAACATTTATCTATTATAGGTGTAAAACCTAAAAGAGATATTAATTTTATTTTAAATATTGCTATAGCTAAATCCATATTTTTGTCTGTTTCAGATAATACATATAAAGTATTTAAAAATAATTGCAATATTTTATATGTATTTTGATTTTCATCTGTAACATCATTTATTATTTTAGTAATATGAGAAGCATATTCTAATTTTTCTATATCTATTCTTAAATTGTAAAAAACCTCATTTATTTCGCATGAATTTATATTATATGAGCTTACACCTTGATAAATTAAATAATCTCCAAAACACAAAAATTGCGTTGCTGCCATAAGCATACTCTTAGGTCTTCTTGCCCCTTTAGCAGCACACCCAATTTTTCCGATTTTGAGTTAATATTGTAACCATTTTATCATAGTCACCCATATTATTCTCTGATATTACTATTCCCTTCACTTTTAATATTCCCATTTTGTTTTTCCGCCTTAATTATGTTTTTTTCTATATTTTCAACTTCAACTAATTCTAAATAAGTATTTATATCTCCTGTATTTTTAAAAGTATTCCATGCTATTTGTTTTATCATGCTATTATCATCTCCATTTCATAAAGTAAATGTATTTTTCCTCTATACATCTCTTTATTTTATCATTTGCATTTTTCTTATTTTTATACACTCTTAAAGAATTTGTAATCTATTTTATTTTTAAACTAAGCGGAAGTCTTTGATAAACTTCTCATTATTAATCCAATTTTCTCTAACTTTGACCCATAATTTTAAATTTACTTTTATTTCTAACATTCTTTCTAAATCTTGTCTTGCATAAGTTCCAATTTTTTTAAGCATACTTCCGTTTTTTCCTATAATAATTCCTTTATGTGATTCTCTTAAGCAATAAATAGTAGCTTCTATATTGTAAATAGGTTCATTTTCCAGTGTTTTTCTTTTTTTCATTTTTTCAACTTCTACTAATATTCCATGTGGAACTTCATCATTTAGAAGTTTTAGTGCTTTTTCTCTTATTGTTTCTTCTACAAGCTGTCTTGTTGTTTGATCTGTATATTCCTCTATATCATAATATGCTGGACCTTCTTTAAGGTTCTTTTCAATTTCATCTAATATTATTTCTAAATTAGTATCTTTTACTGTTGAAACTGGTATAATTGCAGAAAAATCATATTCATTTTTATAAATTTCAATTATTTTTGCAACTTTTGCTTTATCTACCAAATCGATTTTATTTATAACTAATATAGTCTTTTTATTTGCCTCTTTTATTTTTTCTAATATTAGCTCATCTCCTTTTCCTATATCATCTGAAGTTGCTTCTACAACAAAAACTACAACATCAACATCTTTTGAAACTTCAAAAGCATTTTCAACCATTATATCTCCTAGCTTTGACTTTGGTTTATGAATTCCTGGCGTATCTATAAATATAATTTGTGAATTTGGTCTATTTACTATTGCTCTAATTACTGTTCTTGTAGTTTGTGTTTTATTTGCAACAGCTGCAATTTTTTCTCCAACTAATTTATTTATTATACTAGATTTTCCCACATTTGTTCTACCAAGTATTGCTACAAATCCTGATTTCATTTGTCTTCTCCTTTTTTTATTTTGCTCTAAATTTCAAATTAAAGTTTCCTTTATTTACTTTAACTTATTATACTTTTATCTATTTACTTTTTCTGTAGAAAAAAGCAAAATATTTTTTAAAATTTTCGACATGTTTTTCTTGACACATATAATTTCAAATTATATTCTATATTCTTCCATAGGTGTATAATGTGTATGTAATAATTCATGTGCTTTATGTTCTCCTGGATTTCCTATATATTCTTTATATATTTCTTTTAATATAGGATTTTCGTGTGATTTTCTAATAGTACTTCTTTCATCTATTGAATACATTGCTGTTGCTCTTTTTCCAGCTACATCTACTGTCATTCTAGTTTTAGAATTTTTTATTGGTTGTCCTCCTCCCATTATACATCCTCCTGGACATGCCATAACCTCAACAAAACTATAATCTGCTGTTCCATTTTTTATTTCTTCCATAATTTTTCTAGCATTTTTAAGCCCATGTGCTACTGCAACTTTTATTTGTTTATCTTCAATTTCTATAGTTGCCTTTTTTATTCCTTTTTCTCCTCTTACACTTTCAAACTCTAATTTTTTCAATTCATTTCCAGTAATTAATTCATAAGCTGTACGAAGTGCAGCTTCCATAACTCCACCAGTCACTCCGAATATTGCAGCTGCTCCGAGTAGCTTCTCCCATTGGATTATCAAATGTTTCATCTTCTAGTTTATCAAATTCTATATTTGCTTGTTTTATCATTCTTGCAAGTTCACGAGTTGTAATAACTGCATCTACATCTCTTATGCCTTTTACTTGCATTTCTTCTCTTTTTGCTTCATACTTTTTTGCAATACATGGCATTACAGAAACAACATAAATTTTGTTTGGATCTATATTATTTTTTTCTGCATAATATGATTTTATAATTGCTCCAAACATCTGATGAGGAGATTTACAACTTGATAAATGTTTTAAATTTTCTGGATATTCCATTTCTGCAAATCTTACCCATCCAGGACAGCATGATGTAGTCATTGGTAAATTATCATTTTCTTTAAATCTTTTTACAAATTCTGTTGCTTCTTCCATAATTGTAAAATCAGCACCTGTATTTGTATCAAACACTTTATCAAATCCTAGATTTTTTAATGCAGATACCATTTTTCCAGTAACATTTGTACCTATTTCCATTCCAAATTCTTCCCCCAGTGCAACTCTTACTGATGGAGCTGTTTGAACTACTACAAAAGTATCTGGATCTTTTAATTTTGCCCATACATCATTTATATTTTCTTTTTCATGAAGTGCTCCTGTTGGACATGATTCTATACATTGACCACAAAATGTACAATTTACATCATTTAAACTATGGTCATAAGTTGTAGAAATACAAGAATCAAACCCTCTTTCTATACAATCTATTGCACCAATATTTTGTACATTTTTACAAGTTGCAACACATCTTCTACATAAAATACACTTATTAAAATCTCTAACTATTGATGGTGATTTATCATCTATTTTATGCTCTGTTCTTTCCCCTTTAAATTCAATATCTAATACATTAAACTTAATTGCTAAATCTTGAAGTTCACAATTACCAGACCTAGTACAAGTTAGACAATCTTTAGAATGATTAGAAATTATTAAATCAAGAATAGTATGCCTTGCTTCTAAAACATTTGGTGAATGAGTATATACTACCATTCCCTCTTCTACTTTCTGAATACATGAAGTAGCAAAACCTTTTCTTCCTTCTACTTCAACAATACACATTCTGCAATCTCCAACTTCATTTATATCTTTTAAAAAGCATAATGTTGGTATATCTATTCCAGCTTGTTTTGCTGCATCTAAAATTGTAGTACCTTCTGGCACACAAACTTTTTTATCATCAATCTTTAAATTAACCATTATTTCCTCCTTTTTTCGTTTTAGGGACAGGTCTCCCAACGAACTTTTTTTCGTTTTAGGGACAGGTTTCCCAACGAACTTTTTTTCGTTTTAGGGACAGGTTTTAATTTCTAACCTATTGCTCCAAATGGGCAAGATTTAATACATGTTGTACATTTTATACATTTATCTTGATTTATATGTCTTTTTTCTCTTCCTTCCCCTTCAATTGCATTTACAGGACAATTTTTTTGGCATAATCCACAAGCTTTGCACTTTTCCTCATCTATTTCTATTTTAGCTAATGCTTTACATTCCATTGCTTTACACTCTTTTTCTATTGCATGCTGTCTAAATTCTTCTCTAAAATATTTTAATGTACTTATTACTGGATTTGGTGCACTTTGCCCAAGTCCGCATATACTTGCCTTTTTTATATTTACAGCTAATTTTTCTAATCTATAAATATCATATTCTGTGCCTTCTCCATTGCATAGCTTTTCTAATATTTCTAACATTCTTTTTGTTCCAATTCTGCAAGGTGTGCACTTTCCACAGCTTTCACTTACTGTGAATTGTAAATAAAATTTTGCTAAACATACCATACATTTTGTGTCATCCATTACTATAAGTCCACCTGAACCCATCATTGAACCTATTTCTTTTAATGATTCATAATCTATTGGTGTATCTAAATGTTCTTTTGGTATGCATCCTCCTGATGGTCCTCCTGTTTGTGCTGCTTTAAATTCTCTTCCATTTGGTATTCCACCACCTATGTCAAATACTATTTCTCTTAAAGTTGTTCCCATTGGTACTTCTACTAGACCAACATTATTTACATTTCCTCCTAATGCAAATACTTTTGTCCCTTTTGAATTTTTTGTTCCTATTGATGAATACCACTCTGATCCTTTTAAAATTATTTGTGCTATATTTGCATAAGTTTCAACATTATTTATTAATGTTGGACATCCCCATAATCCAAACTCAGCTGGATATGGTGGTTTAACTCTTGGTTGTCCTCTTCTTCCTTCTATTGATTCTAAAAGAGCTGTTTCTTCTCCACAAACAAAAGCACCTGCTCCAAGTCTTATTTCTATATCGAATTTAAAATTTGTTCCAAATATATTTCTTCCAAGTATTCCATATTCTCTTGCTTGATTTATTGCAATTTGAAGTCTATGCACTGCTATAGGATATTCTGCTCTAACATATATGTAACCTTTTTCAGCTCCCACTGCAAATCCTGCAATCTCCATAGCCTCTAGCACGCTATGTGGATCTCCTTCTAAAATACTTCTATCCATGAATGCACCCGGATCTCCTTCATCTGCATTACAAACTACATATTTTTTATCTCCTTTTGCTTCTTTAGTAGATCTCCATTTTCTGCCTGTAGGAAATCCGGCTCCCCCTCTACCTCTTAAGCCTGATTTATCTATTGTATCTATTACTTCATCTTGTGACATTTCCATTAGAACTCTTGATAATGCTCTATAACCGTCAAATGCTATATATTCGTCAATATCTTCTGGATTTATTACACCACAATTTTTAAGTGCAATTCTTTTTTGTTTTTTATAGAAAGTTAAATCATCAAGTTTATCAACTATTTTTCCATCTATATCTTTACAAAGTAATCTTTTTACTACTTTTCCTTCGATTATATGTGATTCAATAATTTCTTTGCAATCTTCTGGTTTTACCATCGCATAAAAAGTATCTTCTGGTCTAATTATTACAATTGGTCCCTTGGCACATAATCCAAAACAACCTGTTTTTATTACTCTTACATTTTTTAATTCTTTTTCTTTAATTAATTTGTTAAAATTTTCTAATATTTGTGGAGATTTTGAAGATGTACACCCTGTACCATTACATACTAAAATGTGTTTTTCTCTTGTATCTGCATTAGTATTTTTTCTTAAATCTAATTCTATTCTTTTTTCTATTCTAATTTTGTTTAATTCTTCAATAGTTTTCATTCATAGCCTCCTTTATTTTATATATTTTCAATTAATACTTTCTTTTTCTAATTGATTCAATACTTCATCTAATTTTTTCACAGTTGCATGACCATAAACTTCATCATTAACTGTGAATACTGGTGCTATGCCACAGGCTCCAACACATCTTGTGGTATCTATTGAAAATTTTCCATCAGCACTTGTTTTTCCTTCTTCTAGTTTTAATCTTTCTTTTAATCTATCTAAAATTGCTTGTGAACCTTTTACAAAACAAGCTGTACCAAGGCACACTGAAATATTGTACTTTCCTTTTGGTTCTAGTGTAAATCTTGCATAAAATGTAATTACTCCATATATTTCTGCCATCGGAATATTTAAATATTTAGATACTTCAATTTGTGCAGTTTTAGGAATATAACCATATTTTTCTTGGATTTCATTTAATATTGGAATTAAATTATCTTTTTCTTGTTTATATGGTTTCATTATTTCTTGTACTTCTAATTTTATTTTATTTTCTATACATTCACACATAGACTTTCCTCCTTGTCTAATCATATGCTTGTATTATATCAAATAGGTTATTTTTATACAATATATTTTTATTTTTTTGCTTTTTTAATTAAATAATATTATTCTTATATGGATTTTTATATATAAATAAAAGGACCTGTCCCCAAAACGAATTTTTATTCGTTGAGAGACCTGTCCCTAAAACGAACTTATTTGAATATTCCTGATTTGTTTATTACTCTAGTATTATATAAAAATAAAACATCTGCATTTTTGTATTCTTCAAAATTTATATAATTTTCTAAAATTGTATAGTTTACATATCTGATATCTATTAAAATAATTTCTTCATAGTTTTCTATAAGTATTGGTGCAATACTACTTCCAAATGAATCTCTAAATAATATTAGTTTTTTATTATTATTAATTTCTTTATTTTTTATAATTGAAATTGATGTTGCTCCTGATAAAAATAAATCATATTTATTTTTTGTTTCATTTACTTTATCTAAATTATATATTTTTTCTTCTTTTTTATTTTCTAAATTATATACTGTACAATTTTCTAATACTTTATTGCTTAAATATTTTAATTCATCAGGTTTTATATTATTATCATTTATTTCTTTATAATATTGCCCATAGAAATCCCCTAAACTTTTTTCTTCATATTTGTTATTAGTATTTTCTACATTTATATTTAGTTCTTGTTGAATTTTTTTTATTGTGCTTCGTAAGCTTTCTTGTTTCCAATGCATATCAGTTCTATAATAATCATCTAACTCTAATGTTTCTTTTATAGTAAAATATTTTATATTATTATTTACTTTGCTTGTTACAATATTTTCTATTTGATTAAATTGTTGTTTGTTTTGCTCATCTAAATAATATTCTTTATTTGGTATAAGTGTAAAATATATATTCATATCTTTTAAATATTTATCACTTATTTCATTTATCTTGTTAATGTTAGTATTTATAGCATTTTCATTAATATTTTCAAATTTTTCATATATTGCATTTTCTTTAACATAGTATTCATCTTTTGAAATACTATTTCCCTTATTTTCATTATTTTTATTTAATATATTTAATATTACTGCTCCTGAAATAATTATTATAAGCAATATTATAATTATAATATATTTTTTATTCATATTTAATCGCATTCCTTTCTAATGCACAAATTGGGTTGGAAAAGAATTAAATTTTGGCTAGAAAAATGAATTTGAAATTTATGAGGCGTACTTATTGTACATTGATTAATTTTCAAATGAAATTTGACAACGCCAAAATTGTAATTATTTTTCAACCTTATATTTTTTAAGCCTTGAAAATATATCTTCAAGGCTTAAATCTTAATATTTAATTTATTTTAATACACCATCTCTTCTATACTTTGGTCAAATTCGGTTGTATTATTTTCTTTTACATATTCTTCATTGTAAGCACCTAGCACTTCTTTTAGTTTATTATATACTGGTGTTGCCCATTCATCACTTGACATTACTAGTACTGCTAAATTATCTACACTTGTTGCATATAATTTTTCTGCCTCAACACAAACCCATTTTCTTGTATCTATATTTTCAGACATTTGTTTAGCAACGCTATCTGCATCTGCTCCATCTTTAACTTTAACTAAAACAAATGAATATGCTTGAGAACCAATCATTGGTTCTGAAACAACTACTGCATCAATGTTTTCATTTGATGTAAGTCCTGTAAAAGATTTTAATACATCAGCATTATTTATGTCTACTATTTGTGTATTAAGTGTTGGTGGTAAAATATCTGCTTGACCTTCATATACTGAATTAATCAAGTTCTGCATATCATCTGTACTTGATATTGTTACATTACTTTTTGGTTTTCCTAATTTAAGTGCAAATACAATTCCTACCCCTATTATTGCAATTAAAATTATTACAATAATTGCAATTAAAATTCCCTTTCCTTTTTTTTGTTCATTATTTGTGTTATTTTTTTGTTCTTCCATTTTAAATCTCCTCCTTTTTATTTATATTATTCAAATGAAATATTAGAATCTATTGGACATATTTGTATAAATGTTTTTCCATCATTTACTTGTATTTCATTTCCTTCAAGATCTTTATATACAGTTTGCCCTTTTCTAGAAGTTTTATTACATGTAATTGGTATAACTTTTCCATTAGTTATATAATAACCATCAACTTCTTTTATGTTATCTATTGTTTGTCTTCCCTTATCTGTTCCATCATTTAATATCCAATTTTCTGCTTTTTGAATTATAATATTTTTTGTTGTTATAGTTTTTTCTGTATCCCAATCTACTTGTTTTTCATCTCTTGAATATCTTACATATTCTTTTAAATCTTCATCATATTCATACCTTACTGTATTTGAATATGAATATGGAATTGTTACAGTATTGGCTGTTTTTCCTTCTTCTAATTCTACTTCTTCTACTACATAATTTAAAACAGTATCTGCAGTTGTAGTTGTTCTGTAATCTTCTCTTTCTGCTATTTTCATAATATTTTTTGTGCTTGTTACAGCATTATGTGGTGCATATTTATCTTGTACTCTCCAAAAGTCTGAAGCACTTTCATATATTCCATTTATGTTATTTACTCCTAATGAACTAATATCCGATTGTGCTTGTGGACTCCATCCATAATGAACATATATTGCATCATTTTCTAATGCATAGTCTAAAAAGTAATGTCTAGAACTTCTTATAGGACCTATCTTGTCCAAATCTTTATCTTGAAGGATTAACATTAATCTTGTTTCTCCTCCTTCAACAATAATTTCGTAAACAATGTCAGCTTCTAGAAGACCTGCTTGTGGCATTGCATCTATATGATTATCTATCATTACTGCAATTGGTCTTGAAGAACTAGAAAGTGTTTTAGGTTTTATTTCTTCTACTTTTTCTAAATTAGATTCTGTGTTTATATAATTATTCGTATTTGCTTGTTCAATGTTTTTGTTATTATATATTTTTAAAGCAAATAATCCTAATGCAATTAATATTAAAATAATAAGTATTATAACAAATATTTTTGATCCCCTCATTAGTGCTTTCATCTCCTTTTTTAGTTATCTAAAAAATTAATTAAATTATAATATTTGTAATCTTACCATCTCAAAAGCAGTTCCATATAAAACTAAAACTATAATAATTCCTACACATGCACTAAATATAACTTCTGAAAGTTTGTGTGCTTTTGATTCTATTCTACTTGCCGATACTAAAATAGTAAGTACTAATGATAAAGTAATTATAATGGTATTTACTGTTGTTCTTTGACTTTGAGTTGCTATCCATATAATTGTATTTATAGCAAATGCAAGTGTAGTAAATCCACTTGGTATAAATTTATGATTTAACAATTTATGTTTGTTTGTTCTTGCCATTGCAATTAGTGTAACAATTGCTACTACAACAATTACAATTACTGAAAATGCTAAGTGTACTGGAGAATTAATTATATTTTCTATAAAACTTATTCCAATACTACTTATTTTATCAAAAAATAAGAAATAAGCTACAATTATTGCATTTATCGAAGCAATTACTACTCCTCCTGCTGCAACATCTTTAGCTATTTTCGCTTTTGGATGATACACATCTACATATAAGTCTACAACAGTTTCTACAGCTGTATTAAACATTTCTGCGAGTAATATTAATATTATTGTAAATATAAAACATAAAAATTCTGCTCTGTTTAAATCAAAAAATAAACTTACTATCACTACTAATACTGCTAATACTAATTGAATTTTTATATTTTTTTGAGTTGTTGTTGCATATATAATTCCATTAATTGCATTTTTCCACGCATCCAAATAATTACTATTTGATGTTTTATTTTTTTTCGATTTTTCTTTTTTTTCTATATTTTCTAATTCTTTATTGCTTTTTTCTGTACTAGTTTCTCTTTTTATTCCTAACCCTTCCAAGATATATTCTTCTTTTTTTCTCATTTCTTTTTTATCTTCATCTTCTATATGGTCATAACCCATCAAATGGTAAAATCCATGTACCACCATATATGCAAGTTCTCTTTCAAAACTATGCCCATACTCTTCTGCTTGTTCATACACTCTTGGAATTGATATTACTATATCTCCTAATATGTCTGTTTGTTCGTTAATGTTTTCATTGTTGTTTATAATTTCGTTTAGTTCATCTTTTTCAAACATTGGAAATGAAAGAACATCAGTTGCTCTATCTATATTTCTATATTGTTTATTTATTTTTTCTATTTCTTGCTCATTTGTTAAAGTTATACTTATGTATAAGTTGCTTTTAGTTAAATTTTCTTTTTCAAAACATTCATTTACAACTTGTTTAATTGTATTTTCATATTTTTCTTTTTTTTCTAAATTCTTATATATAATTTCGCAATTCTCTTTCATACTAATTTCCTTTAACTTATTTTATACTGCTTCTTTTCTTACTTTTTTTGCTTTACTTTTTTTAGTTGATTTTGTATATTCTCCATCTGATATATATGAGTTATGCAAGTTTCTCATTACACCTAATTCAACTAATTTATTTTTATAAAATTTTATAATTTTATAATATTTATTTTCATTAGTTGATACTTTTTCTAAATCACTTCTAATAAATAATATTTCTTTTTGTTTAATGTATTCATCATAATTCTTTTCTTTAAGTGTATCTATTTCTTTAAATTTATCCCAGAACTTTTTATATTCTTCTCTTAATGCTGGTTTTTCCCAATATATTTTTGTACTTAATAATTTAATATTATATTCTTCTATTATATTTATTAAAAGTGAATATGCTTTTTCTTGTTTTCTAAGTACTTTCGTATCTACTATTAAACTTCTTGCATCTTTTAAAAGTTTTATATAGCATTGTTCTGCTACTACAAGTGGTAAACTATGAGTAAATAATTTTCTACTTAACCCTAAAAGAATCATATTTTTTTCTATTACATCATTTTGATCTAGTTTTCCTACTGAAAATCTATCAAAATTATCAAACTCATCTAATATATCTTTGTAGGTACCATTTTTTTCAATTTCAAATTTTATTGGTAATACATTTGAAATATATTCTTCTAATGCTCTAAATATTTTATTATATATTTCTTGTTTTTCTGCATCTGAAATATTTTCTGCTAATCTAATTGAATAATTTTTTAATAGACCTTTATATAAGTTTTCAACTTCTGTACAATAGAATTTTTTATATCTTTCAATTAATTTTTCTTTATCATTTAATACATTTTGATAATCTAGTCCTATTAAATATATTTGTTTTTTATATTTATATTCGGCGTAACTTGTTTCTTTTAAGTGAGTAATAACATAATATTGAGATAATGCTTCTTTCTCAAATTCTTGTGCTGTATCATTTTTTACTTTTTTATATATAGAATCCATAATATATTTATCTATGGCTTCTAAATATAAAGCATAATTTTCATCTAACTTTTTAGTTAAAATATCTTTTTTTTCTTGTTCTTCAGTAGAATGTAAATTTTCATATACTTTTAATATATTATTTCTTTTAATTGAAATTAACATACCATTAATTCCAATTCTAGTTGGTATAAGTAGTTTGCTTATTGTATTTGTAATTTTAGAAAAAAATGTTTTTTCTGAATCGTAAATTCTTAAACTTCTTTCTTCCATTTAAATCATTCCTTTCTTCTCATTAGTGTTTTTGTATTTTAAAAAACTATTCTTTCTTTTATTCCTATACTTTCTTTTACTTCATACATAAATTCTATTTCTATATAATCTTTTTCTGTTCTTACTTTTACTTTTTCATCTAATATTTCTTTTCCATTTATTTCCTTTTGTAAAGTATTTCTTGCATTTTCTATTCCTATTTGTTTTGCTTCTTCAAAACTATGAATAATAATCTCTTCCTCATACTCTTTATATGTACATTTTACAAGATCCAAAGGTAAATAGAAATTTGAAAATAGTTTTAATTTTTTATTCTCCTCTATTGTATCATATTTTTGAAATTTTGGAAGGGTTTTAGGCAAATTTATTTTAAAATTATTTATTTTTATAGAATAATTATTTTTTGTTTCTCCAGTTTCTATTTTTTTAGTTTCTTTTAAATATACTTTTTGAATATTCGTATACCATACTTTTGCTTCAACTTCACCATGTGCATGAACATATTGCTTTCCAGTGTATTTGCCTTCCATCCATCCTGCTATTATAATATCACCTGATTTTACAACATCACCTTCATTTACTAAAATAGTTCCATTTTGAGCATTTACTTTTAGTATTATTCCATCTTTTCCAGCTATTATATTACAAGATTCTTCTTCATTTATTATTTCTGGCTTTTCATCCGCTGGTACTACATTTATTATAACATTAGTACCTTTTATATCTATTCCAATCCATGATAAATCATCTCTTTCTAATCTTATTTTATTTATTACTTCCTTTGTATTAATACTATTTTTAAATTTTCCTATTTCTATGCCTTCTTTTTTTACTAATTCTAATATTTCATTTTTCTTAAATGTATCTATTTCTCCATTTATTTCTATATTCCAAATAAAATTTGATAATATTATAATTATAAAAATAAGTAAAATTAAAAAAGAAAAAAATAGTTTTCTTTTTCTATATTTTTTTAATATAAAAGGCATTCCTTTTTTATTTTCTATTTTTATTTTACATTTTGTTTTTTTACAAATATGTTTTAATTTTTTAAAATTTTTTATTTCAATACTTGCAAATATTTTAATTTCATTATCTTTTTTTATATTCCATAAATTTATTTTTTTAGTATTACAAATATTAATAAATTGAGATATATAATACCCTTCTATTGAAATTCTTACATAGCCATGAACATATTCTACAAATCTATTTATCTTCACACTTAATTCATTCCTTTCCAAAGGTATAATTTCTACACTTACTCTTCATTACTTGATATTTCTTCTAAATCAATTCCTTCTATTTTACCAGTAACTAATAAATCATCTGTTGTCATTTCTTCTAGTTTTAAGTTAAATCCACTAATATTTATAATTCCTATATATGTACTTATTCTAACAAAATACTCTTGATATTCTAATATACCTTTGTAATTTTCTATAAGTAATCTTTCAAAACCTGTTATTGTAATTTTAGGATTATTTGTGCTAAGTTCAACAGGAATCTCTAAAATTTCATCTATTTTTCTTGCTTTTCTTCTCATTTTTACCTTTCCTTTCTTAAGTTACAAATTCATCTAATGATTTAAATTCATACCCCATACTTTTTATTTGTTTTATACAATAATCTAATATATTGCTATTATCTTTCGAAGTACTGTGTAATAACATTACTTCTCCATTGTGTACATTATCTAATATTTTATTTTTCCCATATTCTTCTCTTCCTTGTTTATTTTCATCCCAATCATCATAAGCAAATGACCACATTACTGTTTTATACCCAAGAGTATTTGTATATGCTACTGTTTTTTCACTATATTCTCCTTTTGGTGGTCTTATATATTTCATCTCATAATTAAATTTGTTATATAATGCTGTATGTAATTCCATAACATCTTCTTTTATTTCTTCTTCACTTACTTCTGGCATACATATATGGTCAACTGTGTGGTTTCCTATTATATGCCCTTCATCTATCATTTTCTTAACTAAATCTGAAGCTGAATTTAAATAATGACCTGTTATAAAAAAAGTAGCTTTTACATCATTCTGTTTTAAAACTTCTAATATTTTTTCGGTATAACCTGCTTCATACCCACAGTCAAATGTTAAGTAAATGTATGGCTTTTCACTATTTCCCATTGATATTCCTTCATATTTATCTATTATTCTTTTATTTTCTTCTCCTAAATTAGGTTGTTCATGATTTTTTCCTCTTTTTATTCCCCATTCTATTTTTTTGTTACTAACTATTCCAGTAGATGAAGTTTCTACACTTGTTTTATTAACATTTCCTGCAGATATTGAGAAAAATAATATAATTGCACATATTAGATACATACTTATTTTCTTTATATTTATTTTCATTAATTCTTCCTCCTAATATTTTATATTTAATATTATGAAGAATAATTAATAATATAACAAAAAAACATTTAAGAAATTAATATTCCTTAAATGTTTTCTTATTGTATAGAAAAAATTAATTTTTAAGTATTATTGCTTTTATAAACTTTTTCTATATATTCATATCTAATTTCTATAATTTTTTTGTAAAAATCTTTTCTTTCTTTTGTCATGCAATCGATTTCATCAATAAATTTTTTAATTTTTTCGATATTAATATAGCTAAATAATCTCTTTATAGCACTATTACATTCTTCATTTTTCATTTGTTTTATATATGTAATATAATTTATTTTCTTACCATTTTCTTTTAAACATGAATAACAATTTATTGCTAAGTTTTTTAATTCTATATCACTCATTTTATTAATTTGTTCATCTTCAAGCATTGGATTTAGGCATGAACCACAGTCATATATTGGAGAGAAAATAATTTGCTTGGTTTTTGTATTTAATAAAAATCCCCAATTTCCATTATGCCTATCTGTGTTTCCTATTAAGCTGTCTATGATAAACATATTCCAAAACTTTATTTTAGTTTCTTTTGTATTAATCATTTTATTTTCATCTATTACTTCCATTATATCATTTAATTCTGTTTCGATTTTTTTATCTGGATTAGTACTTAAAACTAAATTTTCAAATTCATATAATATATTTTCATTATCTGTAAAATCTTCACAAGCACAAACTATTTTTTCTCTACCTCTATAATTGTATTTTCCAAGTATTACATTTTGAGTTTCAAAACCACATATTTTAAATATATTACTTCCAATATATTCTGAAAAAGCATTATTTATATATGATATATTTTTATTTTTTTCTCTTATTGGATCTGGAAATTTAACTAAGTATTTTTTACCATTATATATTAAAGTTTTCTTTTTTTCTGAGCCTTTGTAATTATTAAATTCTTCTATGGCATTTGTAAAATCAATCACTATTCTTTCTCCTTTTTTACTAACTTCTTATTTAGTATAACATAGATTATATTAATTTACTATATTTCAATAAGAAAAACATTTAAGAAATTAATATTCCTTAAATGTTTTTTATGCTATTTAGATTTTTCTATTTATTTTTATCCTTTATTTTCTTTTTTAGCTTAATTGCTGTTAATGATAAAACTACTAATGCTACTAAGACTACTGATATTATAATAGATTTATTTGCACCTGTTGGTGGTAAAACAAATACTAAGTTTGTACTACTTGAGAAATCTTGATCTTTACTATCTCCTGGGTAAACACCCACTAACCAACTTATTGAATAAGGTGTTCCTTCTTTTATTGGTATTTTTTGTAAATATGCCATTCTTCTATTAGCACTATTTTCATATACAAGTACTTCTACCATATCATCTATAGATGTATCTAAATCACTTAATGAGCTAATTGTTTTACTAACTACAAAATCTATATTATATTCCCCACCGGGGTGTTATATAAAATCCATCATTTTTGTAATCTAGCTTTATGGTAGACATTCTTTTCCCTTGTTGAGCAGTTTTGGTATCTTTTGAAATATAACCATTATCATATAAATAATTTGCTAAAGCTTCATCCCATCCAAAATCTCCATTAGTTCCTTCTTTTGTTAATAAATTAGCACTTTTAGCAAATACAAATCCTTGTGGTAGGTAATTTACAAGTTCTAAGTAATTACATTGTATATTTGAGTCATTTTTTATATTTATTTGATATTGAACATCTATTGTTGCTCCATGTGCAATTTCATCATCCATATATTCTATAAGTGGTACATCTGAACCAATTTCTCTTGTATCTAATAATAACACTTGTCCATCTGCTAATTTTATTCTAAATGCTGTTGCAGTTACTGTTAATTTTAATGACATAGCTGGTCTTTTTGCAAGTACAAAATCTTGTCCTGAATATGAACTCGCCACATGATGTATAATTTTTTCTACATTTCCCTCATCATCATATTCATATATTGTACTTGGATTAGGCACACTCTCTATACTATATGACCCTGCTTTAACTATCATATATGTTTTTTCACTTAGTTCCGTTGCTTGTTCTTTATCTTCTTCTGTTGCATTATAACTATCTATTTGATCAAATATTATTGTATTGTCATATTTAAATGTTTCAAATTTTTCATCTACTTCTTTTCTCCTATTGCTATCTTCATACCCTGTTATAACTGTAGATTCTGAAGAATAGTCTTTTGAGTCTGTATGTTTTATAATATATTCTTTTAACTCTTCTTGAATTGCATCTACCATTTTTTGCCCATCTTTAGCAGTCTTGAATACATCTGACTCACTACATACATCTTTTGCCCATTCTCTTTCCATCTCATCATCTGATTCTACTATTAATGAAAATATTTTTATTCCATTCTCTTTTACTTTTGCTAATCTTTCTTTTGTTGACTTTTTAATTATTTCCAATGTGCTCATTATTTCCTCATCAGTCATATCAGAATATGTTTCATGGGTTCCATCTGATGTAGGAATAGCATCTGATAATATTATCATATATCTATTTGAATCTTCTTTAGAATTATTATAAAAATTATTTTCAGCTTTATCAAATGCTGCTACCATATTAGTGTTATGTGTATACCAACCATTTGAAACTATATCATCTAAAGCATTTTTTAATAATTCTTTATCTTTTTCTAAATGTACTGGTATATAACAAGTTCCAGAAAAAAATACTAATCCTACTTCTATATTATCTCCACTATCTAATAATTCATCTATTAGTGATTTTGCAGCATCAGCAATTATTTCTAACCTAGTTTTTGTTTCTCCATTAATGTTAACTTCAGTAGTTCTGGTTGTGTATGAACAATCTATTAATAAAAATACTTGTGCTACACCTTTCCCTCCTAATATAACTTCTTCTTTATCTATATTTATAGCTCCTTCTGAACTACTATTTGGTGTTTCTACTGTTATATAATCATGTCCATTATATTTTAAAACATTCCTTATTAAGTTTGTATTATTTAAATCTAATCCATCGATATTTCCATATTGTAATTCTACAGAATATGTTCCTGGTGATGGTGAAAAGCTATATGAACCATCTTGTCCTGTTACTTGTGTAGCCACAACATTTCCAGATGAATCTATTAATTTGACTACTGCTCCATCAATTGGAGTTTTGCTTCTTGTTGCATCATTTCCATTTGTTCCAGGTATTATAATTCCTAAGTCTTCGTAAATATTTCCTGTTATACTTACTTTATGTTCTATTGTTATAACCTGTGGCCCTGATGGTTGTGGTTGTGATGGTGTCGAAGGTTGCGATGGTTTATTTGCATCAGGTGGAGTTGGTGGATCTTGTCTATGTCCACTTTCATCTTTGGCACCATCAATTAAACCTGCCATAACATATGTAGCATTGATAAATATTATTACTATAATTAACAAAATACTAACAAATATTTTCAATTTTTTACTTCTCATATCTTTTCCTCCAATATTATTTATATTATAACATTTTGGTATTTTATTTTCAATATTTAGATAGTTTTATATATTTTTTTCATTATTAATTATTAGTATAACATACATTATTTTTACTTGCTATATTTTTTATAAAATATTTTTTATTGTATAGGAAAAATCAACTTTTTTCTTGATATTTCAGTGCTTTTAACGATTTTTGCTATACAACAAGGTTAAGTTTCCTTGGGCCGAGCGTATTTGCGAAGCAAAACGCTCATTCGGCGAAGCCACTTTTCTTATTTTTATATTATTTTTATTTAAAACTAATTATTCGACAAATAATTTTATTTTTCTAAAAAATATCTATTGACAACCATTTATTTTTAGATTATATTATAATTTGAAAATTGGAAAAATTTGGTTGTGTTTTTGTAGATTGTCGAATTTAATTTCAGATTTTATTTTTTTGTACGGAGGATGAAAAATGTTGGGTTTTGTAATATGTGATGATAATTCTAGTGCTATTAACAAGTTGTCAAAAATGTTAAATTCTATAATAATTTCTTATAATTTAAAAGCTCAAATAACATATACTACCACTAGTCCTACAGATTTATTAAAATTTGTACAGAATAATCAAACTGATGTAATTTTATTAGACATTGATTTTAAAATTTCACCTTCTGGATTAGAAATTGCTGAAGAAATTAGAAAAATAGATAAAAGTGTATATATAATTTTTGTAACTGGCCATTTTGAATTTGGTATGGTTGCATATAAATATAAGACTTTTGATTTTCTACAAAAACCTTTAACAAAAGAACGATTTGAAGAAACAATTTTAAGACTTTATTCAGACATATTTGGAAATAAAGCAAGATATATAAGATTAGATAATGACAAAACTGTTATTAAGGAAGATAGTATTAAATTTATAAAAAAAGAAGGTATGAAGGTAATATTTCATACAGATTCTAGGAATTATGAAACTTATAGTTCTTTTAATAAAATTGCTAATATGCTTCCTTATAATTTTGTTAGATGCCATAAATCTTATATAGTTAATATTGCTAAAATTGACAATATAGATATGACTAATAATTCTATTAATTTTAATGAAAATGATAAATGTTTTATTGGTCCAAAATATAAAAATGATTTTATGGAGGTTTTCAAAAATGAATATTTTACAAACAATATGGTCAGCACTGACTCAATCAAATGAAATGCTTTTTAAAATAATCTCAATTCCACTAAATTACATAGATGTACTGGTATGTATGCTATTTTTTACTGCTGTTTTAAATATTAATATTAATCGTAAACAAAAAATACTATATGTATTATTATATGGTTCTATTGCTACTGCTATAACCTTTTTAATTCCAGCATCATATAAACTATTTTTTAATATTATTATTTGGCCCATTATGATATTTTTTATATTAAAAACTACAGTATTGAAAAGTATTTTATCTGTAGTGTTAACATTAATTATTACATCTATTTTAGAATCTATATTTATAAATATGTTTCATATATTATTAAATATATCTTTTAATGATATTGCTCAAATACCTATATATAGATTAATTTCAGTTATTCCAATATATTTAATTATATATTTATTATCAAAATTAATTAAATATTTTAAAATTAATATTAATATAATTGAAAATTTAACTTTAAAAAATAAAATTCTTCTAAGTGTAAGCATTTTACTTACTATTATTGTTTTATGTGTTCAATTTACATTATTAATATTTTATAATTCTACAATGCCTACTATAGTTTCAATTATTAATATTCTAATTTTAATTATTTATTTTGCTATAAGCATTTGTAGTATTATTAATATTTCTAAATTAGAAATAACTAAAAGAGATTTAGAAAGTGCTAATCTTACAATTAATTCTTTAACAATTTTACATGATAATGTTAGAGCTTTTAAACATGATTTTGATAATATTGTTAATTGTATTGGTGGTTATGTTATAACAGAAGATATAGAAGGATTAAAAACCTATTACAACCAATTATTAGAAGAATGTAATAAGACAAATAATTTATATGCTTTATCTCCTAAAGTTATTAACCATCCTTCTATATATCATATACTTGCTACTAAATATTATGAAGCTGACCAAAAGAATGTACAAATAAACTTAAATGTATTTTTAGATTTAAATGAAATTGAAAAAAGAATGAAAATTTATGATTTTACTAGAATTCTAGGTATACTTTTAGATAATGCAATTGATGCTGCAAAAGAATGTGATAAAAAAATTATAAATGTTACTTTTAGAAAAGATTTAAATAGAAATATGTTAGCAATTATTATTCAAAATACTTATAAAAATAAAGATGTAAATACAGAAGAAATATATCAAAAAGGGGTTAGTTCTAAAGAAAATCATAGTGGACTTGGTTTATGGAAAGTAAGACAAATATTAATGAGAAATAATAATCTTAATTTATTTACTACCAAAGATGCTGAATATTTCACACAACAATTTGAAATTTTTAAATAATTACTTTAACTAAAAATAGCCCCATAAAAGGGCTATTTTTAGTTGTCGATTTTATTTAATTATATGAAGAATTGTTATTTGAAATCTAGTAGATTATTAGTCTTTTTTTATTAATGATGCAGGCATTTTTGGTTGATGTAATATTCCAGCCACTAAACATGCTGTATTTGTAGATTTTGCATATTTTTCTGCCATTTTTGCTAAAGTTTTTAACATATATATTTTCCTCCCCATTTTTTTATTTTATATAATAAAACATTGCCGGCTAATGTTTATTAACTAATTTATTTATATATTATTTTGTAATTGCTTTTTGTATTCTTCATAACCATATTTATTATTTGTAAGTTTATATGCTATTTTGCTTATTGATATAGATTGTACTATTGTTCCAATTATTAATATATTTGATAATATATTATTTTCCACTATTACTGAAATTGCTAGTGTTAAAATTAGCATAATATATGATAATATTTTTTTAGTTTTTCTTTCTTTTTTACTTATAATTGGTAGGTTCTCTGTATCTGCTGGTGCATACATGCTAACCATTAATAATCCAAATATTAAGCTTAATCCAATTAATATATATTTTTGTAAATTATCTAATACTAAAAATTTGCTAATTAATACAACACCATAATAAAAAACTGCACTTCCTAAAATACATCCTATGTGTGTATGTAAATGAAATCCTCCTGATACTGCTCTATATGGAATTATTGCAATATATGTAAATACCATATACCATCCAAAACCTAGTAAAAAACTTATTCCAAATAATATAAACATTTTAGGAATTTCACCAATAATTAATTGTAATCCATAAAATATTACTTCTTCTTTTTCTTTTGTAATATCTGGCATTTCTTTTTTCATTTTATTTAATATGAATTCACAAATTTTTTCTATCAATTTGTTCACCTCACTTAAGCTGTTTTTATAATAATACTTTTTCCGACATTTTTTTCATTTTATATACAAATAGCATTATTTAATTTATAAAAAAATGTTTTTTGAATTTTTATATGATATTTTTTTATTTTCGTAAAATTTACATAATTTAAAAAAGAAGCTATTATTTTAGCTTCTACAAATTTATATTTTCTAATATCTTCCATGTTCCATTAATTTCTGGAATGGACTTAAATATCATTTCTTCTCTTGTTATTGGATGAAGAATTTTTAAACTATATGCCCAAAGTGCAATTTGTTTTCCATGACCTCTTCCTCCATACTTTTGATCTCCATATATACTATGGTTTCTGCTTGATAATTGAACTCTAATTTGATGATGTCTTCCTGTGTGTAAATTTATTTTTAATACAGATAAATTTATTTCTTCATTGTATTTTAGAACCTCATAATCAAGCAAAGCAAGTTTACTATTTTTAGTTTCTTTTTTTACTACTTTACTAATATTATTTTTTTCATTTTTTAATAAATAATCTTCTAAACTTCCGCTTCTTCTCTTCCATTTTTCCATTTACTACAACCAAATATGTTTTTTCAAATACTTTTTCTCTTACTTGCTCACTTAGCCTACTTGCTGCCTTGGAAGTTTTTGCAAATACCATCACTCCACCAACTGGTCTATCTAATCTATGTACTAATCCTAAATATACATTTCCTGGTTTTTTATATTTTTCTTTTAAATATTCTTTTATGATAGTAAGCATATCTACATCACCTGTCTTATCTGCTTGTGATGGAATGTTTACTGGTTTTTCTACTACTATTATGTGATTATCTTCATATATTACTTTTAAATTCTGCATTTATTTTTCCTCTTTATTCTTGTACTTTTAATTTATAATTTTAAAATTAATTTTCCCATCTTCCATAAATTCCACATGGTAAAATTAATTTAGAATTAGTCATTGGTAAACCTAATTCTCCATGTGATATTTTACCTTTTTTCTTTATATTAAGTCTTAATATATTTTCTAATACCATACTAGATATACCTGTTGTATATGAATTTATTAAAAAGAATAGTGGTTCATCTGTTAAGACTTTAGAACATAACTCTACTAATTCTTCTATATTTTCTTCAAATTTCCATATTTCACCATTTGTACCTCTTCCATAAGATGGTGGATCCATTATAATTGCATCATATTTATTTTCTCTTCTTATTTCTCTATTTACAAATTTAACAACATCATCTACTATAAATCTAACTGGTCTGTTTGAAAGTCCTGAGGATGCAATATTCTCTTTTGCCCAAGTAGTCATTCCTTTTGAACTATCTACATGACAAACTGAAGCCCCTGCATAACTACATGCTACAGTTGCACCACCTGTATATGCAAATAAATTTAATACTTTAATATCTCTTTTTGCATTTTTTATTTTTGATATCATCCAATCCCAGTTTACTGCCTGTTCAGGAAATAAACCTGTGTGTTTAAATCCCATAGGTTTTATATTAAAAGTTAAGTCTTTATATTTAATTTTCCAATTTTCTGGTACTTTTTTATTATATTGCCAACTACCTCCACCTGTTGAACTTCTATTGTATTTTGCATTTGCATCCTTCCATTTATTTGGAAAAGATTTATTTTTCCAAATAATTTGTGGGTCTGGCCTTATTAAATAAACATTTCCCCATCTTTCTAGTTTTTCTCCATTTGCCATATCTAATATTTCATAATCTTTCCAATTATTTGCTACATCCATTATTATTTTCCTTGTATAATATATTTAGGTTTTTAAATAGGTTTTACCTATAAACCTTTATATGATTAATTTAAATTTTTTTATAATTTTATACTATTACTATATTCTTCTAATTTTAAATTTTAGTAAGTACATTTACAAAACTACATATTAACATTATATCACATACTATAAATCCTATAGTTAAAGATATAATTGTACTCATTATTCTGTGTTCTAAAATTTTATTTAAAACCTTTTCTATTTTACGACTTTTTTTCATTTTTTTCTTTTTAAAAGCTTGTCCTTTGTTTAATTCTAAAATAATATCTTTTGCATATTCCATAAAAAAATCCCCCTAAATATTTTTTTATATTATATATTTATTCATTTTCTATGAATTTTATGCAAAGATTCGTAATCTAAAAAATTACATATTATTAAGTTCATTTTTTATTTTTCTAGCTAATTCTTCATTTATGCCTTTTATTTTCATAATTTCTTCTATATTTGCCTCTGAAATTTTCTTTGTGCTACCAAATTTTTTTAATAAAGCGTTTTTCTTTACTTCTCCAATTCCTTTAATATTATCTAATGCAGATTTTTTTAGTTCTTGTTCTCTTAATTTTTTATGATATCCAATTGCCGTATCATGTACCGAATCTTGAAAAGTTGTTATTAAATTAAATAACTCTTGTGAAATTTTTAGTTCTTCTCTATTTTTATTCATTAATGCTCTAGTTGAATGTTTATCATCCTTTACCATTCCAAATATTGGTATATCTAAAATTTCAGTATTAAATCTTGCATCTTTTTCTTTATATTGTACTTTTAATTCACCTATTGCTTCTAACCCTGCTCTTATTTGAGTAATTCCCCCATCTACTAATATAATATCTGGAAAATTACCAAATCCACCACCTGGATTTTCTATTGAATGTATTAATCTTCTTTTTATTACTTCTTTCATACATCCTGGATCATCTTGTCCAAATACAGTTTTTATTTTAAATTTCCTTGATAAATTCTTTTTTATTATTCCATCTTGCATTACACACATACCTGCTACTATATTTGTTCCAGATAAATTAGATATATCGTAACACTCTATTTTTCTTGGTATTTTTTCTAAATTTAATATTTGTTTTAATTCTATTAAAACATTATTTTTATCTTTTTCCTTATTTTCCAAAGTAACTAAAGCATTATTTTCTGCCATTTCTACTAATTTTAGTTTTTCACCTTTTTGTGGTGTTTTTATTTCTACTTTTCTTCCAGCTTCTTTTGTAAGCCAAGTTTGTAATAATTCTTTTTCTTCTAATTCTTGTTTTATCATTATTTTATTTGGAAGTATTGGTCTGTCTAAATAATATTGTTTTATAAAACCTGAAATAATCTCTTGTGGCTCTTCATCTACTAATTCATTTAAGAAAAAATGTTCTCTACCTACCATTTTACTTTTTCTTATAAAAAATATTTCTATACACACTTTTGTTTTATTTTTTGCTAAACCTATAACATCTATATCATTTTCTGAAATATTAGATACTTTTTGTCTTTCTGAAATTCTTTCTATTGCAAGTTTTTTATCTCTTAAATATGCAGCTTTTTCATATTGCATATTTTGTGATGATTTTATCATTTCTTCTTCTAACTCTTTTATTAAACTATCTGTTCTGCCTTCTAAAACTGATATTATTTCATTAATCTGTTTCATATATTCTTCTTTTGAAATATATCCCATACATGGTGCCATACATTTTTTTATATGATAATTTAAACATGGTCTATCTTTATACTTAAAACTTTTGCATTGTCTTATTTTAAATTTTGATTTAATAAAATCTACCATTTCTTTTGCAGCTCCTGCATTAGCATATGGTCCAAAATACTTTGCTCCATCATTTAATTTTCTTCTTGTTATATATACATCTGGATAATCTGATTTAATATTTACTTTTATATATGGATATGTTTTATCATCTTTTAAAAGTACATTAAATTTTGGCATATTTTTTTTAATTAAATTACATTCTAAAATTAATGCTTCTGCTTCATTATCTGTTACTATATATTCAAAGTGATCTATTAATGAAACCATATTTTCTATTCTTTTTGTTTTATTATTTTTTCTAAAATATTGCCTTACTCTATTTTTTAATGAAATAGCTTTACCAACATATATAATTTTGTCGTTTTTGTCATGCATTATATATACTCCTGGTTTTGCTGGTAATTTTTTTAATTCTTCTTCTATATTAAACATTTTATTCTTCCTTTAAATTTATTAACATAAATATTATATCATATTTTTTTATATTCACAAAATAGTTTTGGAAAAACTTTATAAATTAAGATATCTGTAACTTTTTTCAGTAATTTCATACATTCTTATATTCTTCAACTAACTTTTCAATTTGTTTTCTTTTATTATATTTCCTAATTTCACAAATTTCTAAATACCATAAATATGCAATAATTATTAATACTGCTATATTTTGTAAATATAATATGGCAATACTTGAAACTGCTGTTAAAATAATTAATATAGTTTTTGAAATTATATATGTAATTTTATTCGCCTTTTTGTTTCCTAAAATTATTTTTAAAATTTCTTTTAAAAATCTTCCTCCATCCATAGGATAAATTGGAATTAAATTAAACATTGCTATTAAAACATTAGAATATATTATAATTTGATATATGTACATATTTGCAAATCTTATATTATTTTTTGCTATTATTATCATAATAGCTGATATTAATAAATTGGTCATTGGCCCAGCAATAGCAATAATAGCTTTTTTTATATTTAATGATTTTATATTTTCATTATCATCTTTTATTTTAAAACTTATTCTAAGTCCTACTGGTGTAAAGTTTATTTCTTTAGGTTTAAATTTTAATATTAAACCTGCTATAAGATGACCTATTTCATGTAATATTGCAAAAATCATTAATATTATATATATTTCAATTTGTGAAGTTAGTAAAAACAAAAATAAAAATAAAAAAATCTTCAAATCAATTTTTATACTCATACATCCTCCATTAATTTTATAATCAATACTAATCAAATTTTAGTATATCTTCTGGATTTATAGTTCTATTATCTCTTCTTATTTCAAAATGAAGATGTGGTCCTGTTGAATTTCCTGTTGATCCAACTTCTGCAATTTTATCTCCTTGTTTTACTTTATCTCCTTCTTTTACTAGTAATTTACTGCAATGAGCATATCTTGTTAAAATATCTCCATTTGTTATATCTAAATGTTTTCCATATTCTCCTTCTTCTGATGATACTGTTACTGTTCCTGAAATTGAAGCATAAATTGGTGTTCCTGATAGTGCTCCTATATCTATTCCTTTATGGTTTGCCGATACTACTTCTGTTTCTTCTCTTTGACCATATCTTGATGTAACAGTTCCTGTTACCGGTAATATAAATTTGTAATTTTCTTTTATGTATTCAATATCTAATTCATTTTGCGATTTTTTTTCTGTTTTATTTTCTGTTTCATCTTTTTCTTCATTTTTATCTTCAGTTATTTTTTCTTTTGAGGATTCTTCTACAGCTTCATTTGTTATTGGTCCACCTATTCCTCCTACTATATTTGAAATTTGTTCATTTTCTATAGTTTCATTTATTTCATTATTTATAGAATTATTTTCTATTTCATTACTAATTTCATTATTAAATGTTGTTTCCCATAATTTATGTTTATTGTTCTCTATAAACATAGTAATTTGACTTTGAATATTCCCAAAATTAATATCATAACTTAAAAATTCTTTTGTTTTATTTAAAACTTCTTCTGAAAATATGTAATTTCCATTTTTGACTAAGTAAAAAATTATATAAATTGTTGCACAAATAGCTATTTGAAATAATGTTTTTTTAAATAAAGATATTTTATTTGGTTCAGCTCTATTTACACTGTTTCCTGAAACTCTTACACCTTTTGCAATTCTTCTCCTATTATATATCTGTTCTGCTCTTCTAATTCTCTCTTCTTGACTAATGGTTTTTTCCAAAATAAAAACACCTCTTCCTTTGTAGTTTTTACATATATATGTAAATGAGATGTTTTTTATTCATATTAAATTAAAGGAACAAAGCGACCCTTGGTCGCCCTTTGTTCGTGCCGATTTGAGTTTCCGACTAAAAGGAGGAAATCTCAAAGGCAATGGCGATTATAGCATTTTTATCTAATAGGAAATGAGAAATTTCCTATTAGATAAAAATAATTGCTAATATAGTAGTAAATAATAAAAAGAAATTTAACTTTATAGAGTTTTTATATTTTCTTTCTAATTTTTTCATATTACTTGTAAATTTAGGAGATTTTTTTTCTAAATTATCTATATATGATTTAATTATCATTTCTGCATCTTTTACTATATATCCTGTTTTATCTTCTTTTTGATTTTGATTACTACTTTTCTTATTTATTGTTTCATATTTATGTATTCTTTTATTTTCTTTTAAAATTATAATAGCTTCCTCTACTAAATTAGATGGTAAATCTTTAAGTATTATCATGTTTTTCATGTTTTCCATGTTTTTCCTCCTTTTATAAGGTATTTTATTACTTAAAGTTTTACCATATATTTGTTATCTTATACATATATTTTTATTCTTTTTAATACATTTTCTATTCCACAAGTAACAATACTTGCCATTGTATTAATGGTATTGATGCTTACTTTATTTAATTCATTAATATTACTAATTTTAAGATTAGTACTTTTACCAACTATACATTTTATATTTATATTTGAATAAAAACATATACTTTTTTCAAGTGCTTTTCCTAATTTTATATAACCTTTACTTACTGAAATATCTCCTACATTTTTTCCTAGAGCTGCATCTATAGTTATTATATATGGATTCTCATAATCGTTATATAAAGAAGTTACTATTTCTCTGGCATTGATAAAGTTAACTGTTTCTTGTAATGTTCCAAATATTTTTATATATTCATTTTCTATTTTCTTTATATTAGTTCCTATTATTGGTCCTATTGAATCTCCTATTATATTTCTTGTTCCTACACATAGAATTATTATATTAGAATAATTATAATTTAAATCATTTATATTTTCTGATAATTTATTAACAAATTTCAAATATTTATTATACAATTTTTAATCACCTTTTATAAATTTATATTATTGCATTTTATTCTTTATCTCTTGCTATTATGATATTTATATTTCTATCTCTACTATATTTTTTTACAATATCTTCTGAAAATCCAGCTATTTCATTAGTAAGAATAATTGTGTCATATCTTTTATTTATTAATTCCTTTATTTTGTTATCTGTCAGTTCAGGATTTTCTATTTTAAATACATCAAATCCCAATTTTTCTGGAACTTTAAAACTTATATCATCTTTTTCATATTTCATCCAAGATATTTTCATTTACATCACCATTAATATTTTTTGATTTTTTTTGTATTTTATTCATAAAACAAATATAAAAAAATTTTACTGTATTAATAATTTTCTACAGTAAAATTTAAAAATTCCTAATATTTGCGTTATTCTATTACATATATCTGCTTTAATCTTTCTACAGCTTCTTTTCCTTTTTCTTCATTATTTGCATGTATATATGCTAGTATTTCTCCTCTTTCAACTTTATCTCCTATTTTTTTATTAAATGTAATTCCTACTGCTGTATCTATTTTATCTTCTTTTTTTATTCTTCCTCCACCTAGAAATACAGATAATTTTCCTATTTCTTCTGCTTTAAGATTTCTTACTATTCCTTCATTATTTGCTTCATATATAACTGGTAATATATATTTTGCTTTTTCAAATTTATTTATATCTTCTATATATGATATATCTCCACCTTGATTTTCCACTAATTCTTTAAATTTTTCTAAAGCTTTTCCATTTTTTATATTTTCTATCATCTTTCTTTTATTTTCTTCTAAATTATTACCTTTACCTGCAAGCTTAAGCATATTACTTCCTAATTCTAATACTACTTCTTTTAGATCATTTTTTATACTTCCATTTAAGGCTTCTATTGCTTCTACTACTTCTAATGTATTCCCTACATTTTTTCCTAGTGGTTCATCCATTGGAGTTAATATTGCAATTGTTTCTCTTCCTGCTAATTTACCTATCTCTATCATTTCATCTGCTAATTTTTCTGCTTGTTCTTTTGTTTTCATAAAAGCTCCGCTTCCATAAGTTACATCAAGAACAATCTTATTGGCTCCTGCTGCTATTTTTTTGCTCATTATACTAGAAGCTATAAGTGGTATACTTTCTGTTGTACTTGTAGCATCTCTTAAAGCATATATTTTTTTATCTGCTGGTGCTAAATTCATAGTTTGACCTATTAAACTAATTCCTATATTTTTTACATTCTGTATAAACTCTTTTTCTAAAATATTAACTTTATAACCTGGTATACTCTCTAATTTATCTATAGTTCCACCTGTATAGCCTAATCCTCTTCCTGACATTTTGGCAACTGGTACACCAAGTGAAGCTATAATTGGTGCTAATATTAAAGTTACTTTATCTCCTACTCCTCCTGTACTATGTTTATCTACCACTATTCCAATCTCAGATAAATCTAATATATCTCCTGAAGATGCCATAGCAAGTGTAAGATTTAATGTTTCTTCTTTACTCATACCATTTATATATATTGCCATAATTAAAGCTGATGCTTGATAATCTGCAATCTTATTATTTGTATATTCATTAATAAAAAAATATATTTCTTCTTTATTTAATTCTTGTTTATCTCTTTTTTTAGCAATTATATCCTGTATATTCAATATCTATTCCCTCCTTATAAAGTACATTTCCTATATCAAATACTATATTTTTTATCATATAATACCTCTTAAACTATGTTTTTTACAAAACTTCTTCTATGTAAAGGACAAAGTCCATATTCTTTAATTGCTGTAATATGTGCTGATGTTCCATACCCTTTATGTTTTTCAAATCCATACATTGGATATACTTCATCCCACTGTCTCATAATTCTATCTCTTGTAACTTTAGCAATAATTGAAGCTGCTGCAATAGAATAGCTTTTACTATCTCCTTTAATTATTGATCTATATGGTATGTGGTCTGTATCTATTTTAGTTAATGCATCTACTAATATTATTTCAGGTTTTTCAAATTTTCTTTTTTTCTCCTGTAAGTCTTTCTCTAATTCTTTTATAGCTAATGTCAAACCTTCCTTTGTCGCATTTAGTATGTTTATTTTATCTATTTCTTCTTGTGATACTATTCCTATGCCATATCCTAGTGCCTCTTTAGTAATTTCTTCAAAAAGTTTTTCTCTTTTTTTCTCTGATACTTTTTTCGAATCATTTACTCCTTCTATCATTGAGTCTTTTGGCATTACAACACAGGCAACAACTACTGGTCCTGCTAATGGTCCTCTTCCTGCTTCATCTATTCCTGCTATACTATTAATTCCTTTTAAATATAACTCTTCTTCTATTTTTCTTATTTCTTTTAGTCTTTCTAATTCTTTTTCTTTCATTTTCTCCACATTCTTTCTTATAGTATAAATATATCAAAATTTCTTTAACTCTTCTAATTTATTTCATATCTGATAATTTGTATATTATGTTTCCATTATTATCTTTAATTCCATTTATATATATAACATCATTTTTCTTATAGTCAACAATATAATAACTATCTGTTTTTACATTTTCTAAACCTAATTCTTTTAGATTTGAATTATCTAAACAATAATAATTGCTTTTTTTAGATTCTAAATCTATTATTTTATTATCAATTAAATTCTGTATAATATCATCTACCTCTTTATCTTTAAGTTTAGTTCCAATATATTTTGCATCTTTTTCTTTTATTTCTACTTTTTGTGATATTATTTCAGTTTTTCCTTTTATTAATAACATATTTGTTTTTATATTTTCGAATTCTTGATTATTGTATTGTCTATTTATAAATTTAATTGCTATTAATATTATTACCACTATTAATGCTATTACAATTAGAATTTTAAAATATGTAAAAAATAAACTTTTTCTTTTTATCATAATGAATTTTTATTCCTCCTACAATTTAATTGTATATATTATATATTTATATGCCTTATTTTTCAACTATTATGAACATAAAAATAATTTTTAAAAAACTTTATCATATAACATTTTTTTCACATTTTGTTCACAAATATCTTGTATTATAATATTAAATTAGGTTATTATTATATATAATATATTTTGGAGGTATAAAAATGGAAGAAAATAATAATTCAAATGATTTATCTAATAATGAAACAACTACTAATAGTACAAATAGCAACTCAAATATTCAAGAAAATAAAATTTTAGATGAAGCTACTAATTTTAAAAGTGTTTCTTCATCACCAACTACAAGTTATGGTTCTTTTAAAAATACTAAAAAGAAAAAAAGTGAAGGTAATGGTTTTGTTAAATCTGTACTATTACCATTTACATGTGGAATATTAGGTGCTGGAATGGTTGTTGGTACATGTTTTGGTGTTCCTAGTATAAGAAATAATATTTTAGGTAGTTATGAATATGCTGAAGAAAATACTATTGCAATTCCAAATACTGAACAAATTTCTTTATTAGATTATTCTGATACAGCAGTTGGGGTTTCAAAAAAAGTATTGCCTTCTATTGTTGGTATTAATGTATCTTTTTCTGTAAATTCTATATTTTATGCTGGTACTGGAACAGCTACTGCCCAAGGTTCTGGAGTTATAATTAGTAGTGATGGTTATATTTTAACTAACAACCATGTTATAAATTCAAGTTCTAGTTCTTCATATTATGAATTAGGAAAAGCTAATAAGATAACTGTTACTTTATATAATGATGATACTGAATATGAAGCTAAAATAATTGGTACTGATGAACAAACAGATTTAGCTGTTATAAAAATTGATAAAAATGACTTAATTGCTGCAGAACTTGGTGATTCGGATTCAATTCAAGTTGGTGAGTTTTGTATGGCTATAGGAAATAACTTAGGATTAGGAACTACTGTTACTGATGGTATAATAAGTGCTGTAAATAGAGCTGTTACTGATGAAGATGGTAATAAATATGAAGCTATTCAAACAAATGCTGCTATAAATTCTGGTAATAGTGGAGGAGCTTTAGTTAATAGTAAAGGGCAAGTAATAGGAATAAATACTTTAAAAATTGCTGGTGATGGTGTAGAAGGTGTAGGTTTTGCTATTCCTATTAATTCTACTAAAGATATCTCTGAACAATTAATACAATATAATAAAGTTAAAAGACCATATTTAGGTATAGGCGGATATGATATAGATAAAGAGACTGCAGAAAAACACGATTTAACTGTTGGTGTTTATGTAAAAACCTTAGAAGATTTTGGTGCTGCTGAAAAAGCTGGTATAAAAGTTGGAGATGCTATAGTAAAAGTAGATGGTAAAGAAATTGAAAACATGGATGAATTAAATGAAATTAAAAATAAAAAAGAAATTGGAGATACTATAACTTTAACTGTTTGGAGAAATGGAAATACACAAGATATAAAAGTTACTTTGCAAGAACAACCATAACAGAATTATATTAAAAAATTAGGAGGAAATCCTCCTAATTTTTTAATATTGTCTTCCCCAAATAACCATTGTTTTAGCTGTTTTTCCACAGAATACACACTTATCTGCAATATTTTCTTGGTTAAATGGTATACATCTTGATTTTGCCCCTGTAAGTTCATGTATTTTTTCTTCACATTGTGCATCTCCACACCACATAGTTTTAATATAACCTTGGTTATTTTTTAAATTATTTTCAAATTCTTCTAAGTTATTTGCAATTGTTGTTTTTTCTTTAACTCTTTTTGCACATTCATTATACATATTTTCTTGAATTTTTTCTAAAATATCATTTAATTTTTCTGATAGTTCATCTAAACTAACTTCTATTTTTTCTAAAGTATCTCTTCTTACTACAATGCATTTATTAGCTTCAATGTCACGAGGTCCTATTTCAATTCTTACTGGTACTCCCCTCATTTCCCAGTCATTAAATTTATAGCCTGGTGAATATTGTTCCCTTACATCCAATTCTACTCTATATTTTTCAGATAATATATTTTTTAGTTCTTCTGCTTTTTCTTTTACTCCTTCTTTATGCATAGCAACTGGTACTATAACTACTTGTATTGGTGCTACTCTTGGTGGTAGTTTTAAACCTCTATTATCTCCATGAGCCATAATAACTGCACCTATTAATCTAGTACTAATTCCCCATGAAGTTTGATATGCATATTCTTCTTTTCCTTCTCTATTTTGAAATTTAATATTAAATGGCTTTGTAAAATTTTGTCCAAAATAATGTGAAGTTCCTGCTTGCAATGCTCTTCCATCATGCATTAATGTTTCTACTGTATATGTAGCTTCTGCACCTGCAAATTGTTCTGTTTTTGTTTTTCTTCCCTTTAATACTGGTATTGCTAGTAAATTTTCTATAACATCTGCATATACTTCAAGCATTTTTAAAGTAAATTCTTCCGCTTCTTTAGCTGTTTCATGAATTGTATGTCCTTCTTGCCATAGGAATTCTCTAGAACGCAAAAATGGTCTGGTTTCTTTTTCCCATCTTAAAACATTACACCATTGGTTATATAAAAATGGTAAATCTCTCCATGAACTTAACCATTTTGAATACATTGTAGAAAAGATTGTTTCTGAAGTTGGTCTAACACATAGTCTTTCTTCTAATTCTTCTCCTCCACCCATTGTTACCCATGCAACTTCAGGTGCAAATCCTTCTACATGATCTTTTTCTTTTTGTAATAAACTTTCTGGAATAAGCACTGGCATAGATAAATTTTTTACTCCATGTTTTTTAAATTTATCATCTGTATATTTTTGTATATTTTCCCATATAGCATAACCATAAGGTCTAATAGATATAAAACCTTTTACATCTGTATAATCTGCAAGTTCCGTTTTTAGTACAATATCTGTATACCATTTAGCAAAGTCTTCTTCTATATTAGTTATTTCTTTTACAAAATCTTTATCTTTCATTTTAATTTTTATACCTCCATTATTTATTATTCATTCTTCATACTTATATCTTCCCTTTCGGGCATTGGAGCCTCTATATCATTTTCTTCTATTATTTCATCTATTACAATTTGCCTATTTTCATCTAGTTTATATTTAGGAAGTACTGGCAATTCATCTAAATTTGATATACCAAACAATTTTAAAAATTCTTTAGAAGTTTTATATGTCATTGGCTTTCCTGGTGCATCAAGTTTTCCTGACTCTTCAATTAAATTATAATCTAATAGTTTATATATAGTTCCGTCAGAATTTACACCTCTAATTGTTTCTATTTCTGCTCTAGTTATTCTTGGATTATATGCAATAATAGCCAAGGTTTCTAGTGCAGCACCAGATAAATTTGGTTTACTTCTTTTATCAAATATAGGGTAAATATATTCATAATTTTCTTTTTTGGTACATAACTGATAAGAGTCTTCTATATTTATTATATCTATTCCTCTTGCTTCATTCTTATAATCTAATTTCAAGCTATTTATTACATTATGTATTTCTTCAGAATTCATTTCTAGTACAGACATAAGTTCTGTTATTCTTACTTCTCTACCAGTCGAAAATAATATTGATTCTATAATTCCTTTTGCTTTATCTTGATTCATATTTCCTCCATTTAAGTTAATATTTCTTTCATGTATTATTTATTTTATCATTTATTTTGTTTATTGTAAACATATTGACTTTATTAAATTTAACATTTATAATTTATATAAATTCATTCGGAGGTGTTTAATATGTATACTTATAATAAAAATGATAAATCTTATACTTTTTCATCTGATGAACTTGATTTAGATAATTTAGTTAATTTAGAAAATAATTCTAATTCTGAAAATAATTTAGTTGATGATTCTAATCCAGAAGAAATAAAAAATAAAAAGAAAAAAATTGAAGTTATAAATGGTGGTAATGATTTAAATATTTCTCCTGTTTCTAACTATATTGAAATAGAAAAACCAAAAAATACTAAAAGAGAGAATATTGTTATTCCAGAAGACAAAAAAGAACAATAAAAGGACATTTTTAAAAGTTTAAATTATTATTAAACTTTTAAAAATGTCCCTTTACTTTTTAGAACTATATAGCTTCTTTATTTTCTTCTTGGCTTTCGCAA
>CALXYR010000002.1 GCA_944393025.1 uncultured Clostridia bacterium
TTATTAATCTTTATAATATTCTCTTTGACTTTTTTGTCAATACCCTATTGATTTTTTATACAATAGGGTATTGATTTATAAAATATTCGAATTCAAATCGTCTTTATCGCACATATTTCACTTGGTGCCTACTTTGGAATCTTCCTTCTGGTATATCATGAAAGCAAATTGTTATTGCGAGAGATAGTCCTAATTGTAATGATGCTTCAAATCCGGCACCTATTGCTAAACCTTCTGGGAAATTATGAATTGCTAAGCCAATGCTAACTATTATTCCTGTTTTTAATAAACTATTTTTTGCAATTATTTTACTTTTACTGAATCTGTTATCCACCAATATATCACATATTATCATCATTATAATGCCCCAAATTATACCTAAAATAACTATTATTAAATTTACCATTTTTAAGGCTTCAGGGATTAATTCAAAACAAATAATTGCAGTCATAAGTCCGAGATGCAAATGATAAGATAAAACTTAAAAACTTATTTGATGTTCTTTTTATTTTTATACCTATAATTCCTCCTAAAGTAGTTCCAAAAGTGCCAAAAAATAGACCTATTAAAGTAGTTTTTATAATATAATTCAAAATATATCTCCTTATTTTAAATTTTTATTATTTTATATTATATTATTTTAATAGATCTATTTTTATTCTGTTTATAGATATGAAATTATTTTTTGTGTATAATTACAAATTAATATATTTATTCCTAAATTATTCTTCGTCACCTTTTAATTTTTCTGCTCTATCTGCAGTAATTAAATTATCTATCATTTCATCTAAATTTCCATTTAGGAAATCTTCTATTTGATATATTGAAAATCCTATTCTATGATCTGTTATACGACCTTGTGGATAATTGTATGTTCTAATTTTTTCACTTCTATCTCCGCTACCAACTTGGGATTTTCTAGCATTAGCTACTTCACTATCTTGTTTTTGTTTTTCTATATCATATAATTTTGTTTTAAGCATTCTCATTGCATTGTCTTTATTTTGAAATTGAGAACGCTCTGTTTGACATTCTACAACAATTCCTGTTGGTTCATGAATTAATCTTACGGCTGATGATGTTTTATTAATATGTTGTCCACCTGCACCTGATGATCTAAAAACTTCCATTTTTATATCTGATGGATTTATTTCTATTTCAACATCTTCAACTACAGGAAGTACTGCTACTGTTGCTGTTGAAGTATGTATTCTTCCACTTGACTCGGTATCTGGAACTCTTTGTACTCTATGAACTCCACTTTCAAATTTTAATCTACTATATGCACCCTTTCCTGTAATCATAAAAGATATTTCTTTGTAGCCACCTAATCCAGTTTCATTTTCATTTAAAATTTCTAATTTCCAATGTTTTCTTTCTGCATACATAGAATACATTCTAAATAAAGTACCAGCAAATAGTGCTGCTTCTTCTCCTCCTGCACCTGCTCTAATTTCACAAATTATATTTTTTTCATCATCTTTATCTTTTGGAATTAAAAGAATTTTTATTTCTTCTTCTATTTTTGGAAGTTTTTCTTTAGACTCTAACATTTCCATTTCTGCTAAATCTTTTAATTCTTTATCTAAACTAGCATCTTCTAGCATTTCCTTTGCTTCATTATATTGTGCTTGAATTTTTTTATATTCTCTATATTTTTCAACTATTGGTTCTAGCTCTGCATGCTCTTTCATGAATTCTCTCCATTCATTTTGATTTGCTATAACCTCTGGATCACTTATTTTTATTGTTAATTCTTCAAACCTTTTTTCTACTGCCTCTAATTTTTGAAACATAAAGCTATCATTCCTTTCGTTTTAATCTTTAATATTATACATTATTTTTCTTTACATTTCAACTAGATTATATTCTATATTCAACTTATTTAATATTTCTTGTTCTCTTTTTGTACATGTAAATATTATAACTTGATGTTCTTTTGCATTATTACTTAAAAATATTAAAATATTTTTTAATCTTTCATCATCATAATATGCAAATGCCTCATCTAAAATAATAGGCATTTTTTCATTTGATAAATCATCTATCATTGATAGCCTTAATGATAAATATAATTGATCAATAGTTCCTATACTTAACATTTCTACTGGAACATATTCCCCATATTCATTTTCTACAATTAGTCCTTTTTCATCATTAATACTTACTTTATTATATTTTCCTTGTGTAATTTCTGAAATATTATATGATAAATTATCTGTAAATTTTGGTGTTACATTATTTTTCATATTTATATATGCTCTAGTTAAAAATTCTTTAGCTAAATTTATTGTATTATTTCTTTTTTCTAAATCTTCTAATTGTTCTTTTAATTTATCATATTCTTCTTTTAAATTAACCATATCTTCTAATTTTTTAGTAATATCATCTTCTTTAATATTTAAAGTTTGTAATTCAATTTTATTTTTATTTAAATTATCTTGTATTTGATTTATTATATTATCAATATTACTATTATTTTCTATTTTTTCTAAATAATTATTTATATTTAATTTATTTTTATATTTTTCCTTAATTTTTAACAATTCTACTTCTACTTGATTATCTAAATTCATTTGTTCTTTTTCTATTTCTTTTTCTTCCTCATATATTTCATTTTGTAATGTAGATATTTGTTTTTCTATAAAATCAATTTGTGTTTTAATTTTTTCATTTTCACTATTTGTATTTTCTTTTTCATTATTAATTTCTTTTTTTATTTTTTTATTATTGTTTTTTTCTAAAATTAAAATTATTATTAAATAAATTGGAATTAAAAAATAATTTAATAAATTAAATAAATTATTTTTTATTATTTTTTTATTTAATATAAAAAATAAAATATTTATTATTAATAAAATTATAAAAAATAAAAAATATTTTTTTATTTTTTTATTTTTTGTTTTATTTATTATTTTTTTATTATTATTTTTTTTTAATTTAATTTTATTTTTTTTTATTTTTTTTATTAAATTATTTTTTTCCAATTTTAATTCTTCTATTTTTTTATTTTTTTCATTTTTATAATTATTTTTTATAATTATTTTTTCATCCGCATTTTGTTTACATATTTTAATTATGTTTACTTGTTTTAGTATGTCTAATTCATCTTGCAATTCAATAATTGTTTTATTATAGTCCTCTTTTTTTATTTCATTACTTTGTTTGTCTTTTTGATATAACTGTAACTCCTTTAAGACAAACTCTATGTTTTTCATTCGTTCTTTAATTATGTTAATTGGTCTTCCTTGAGTTCTAGCATTTCCTATTTCTTCTACTTGTAGCTTATTTAATTTGTCCATAACCTTTTTATATGATAGTGTTTCTTCTCCTGTCCCCGTAAGATTTGCTAGTTTCTGAACTAATATATTCTGTTCTTGAGTATCAAGCTTTACTTCTTCTTGCATAGATACTACAGTTGATGTAAACATAGTTTCATCTACACCAGTTTGGTCATAAAAAAATTGTATGCCATCCTTTTTGACAACATTGAATTGTTTTGAAATATCTTCTAATTTGTTATTATATACCTTTGGATTTTTTTTATTAAACTCTCTAAATATTTCAAATTCTTCTCCGGTATCTAATTCATATTTTATTTTTCCCGAATAATCTTCTTTTCCCCATGGCTTATATTTTTCATAATCTGAAATATTTTTTCCATTTTTATTTTTAGAAATTCCATAAAAAATATTTTTTATATAATTTAATATTGTAGATTTTCCACTTTCATTTTTTCCAAAAATAATATTTATATTATTTTTTAAATTAATTTCTTTATTTTCTAAATTACCATAATTATTTATTTTAATATTTTTTATTTTCAAATTTAAATTCTCCTTTAAATTATTAATTATTATTTTTTATTTATTTTTTATTTATTTTTTATTTATTTATTTTTTTGTTTATTTTTTTTTTTTTTTTTTTTTTTTTTTTTTTTTTTTTTTTTTATTTATTTTTTTGTTTATTTTTTTGTTTATTTTTTTGTTTATTTTTATTTTATTTTTTATTTATTTTATTTTTTATTATTTTTTATCAATAATATTTAATCCTAATTCTAATACATTTTCTAATAATTCTTTATCATAATTATTTTTATCTAATTCCATTAATATTTCTTTTACAAATAATCCTTTTAAATTATTATTTTTTGATAATTCTTCCATATTAATTTTTAATTTTGATTTATCTTTTATTTTTATAATATTTTCATTTAAAATATATTTAAATAAATTATATATATTTATTTCAAAATTTTTATTTCCTATTAAAATAATTTTATAAAAATTATTTTCTTCTAAATTTAAATTATTTATTTTTTCTATTAACTCTTCTTCTGAATTTATATCACTAATATTTAATTCTAATTCTTTAAATTCTTTATTATCGATAGGTATAAATTCTAATTTAATTTTTTCTTTATCAAGTTCTCCAACAATCATTCCATGACTTCCTAATTCGTCAAATCCTAAAGAAACAGTAGAACCTGGGTATACTATTCTTTGATTTATTTCATTATTATAATCTAATTTATGTATATGACCCAATGCTACATAATCAAAACCTAATTGTTTTAATTTACTTCTATTTATAGGATTATATTCCATATTTTCTAAAGTACCACCGCTTAATGCTCCATGTGTAATAAGTATATTCACTTTATTTGCATTATTTATATGTATTTTATCAATAATTGAATTTTTACAATAAAAATCATTAAATCCATAACCATATATATCACAATTATTTTCTTCTATTAATTCTAGTTCTCCTGAAAAAATATGTACATTACTATTCCAATTAAATGTTTTGTACATAGAACTATTTATATATGGATCATGATTTCCTGGTGTTATAAATATTTTTGTATTTGGAATTTGTTTAAATAAATTATTTATATATTCAATTGTTGTTTTTCTTATATATTCATGTTCATATAAATCCCCAGCAATAAATAAATAATCTATATTATTTTCTTGTATATATTCTATTATTTTTTTTAATGTTTCTCTCTGATCAAATCTTCTTTTTTCTCCTAAATTATTTCTATTATTTAATACAACAAATGGTATATCAAAATGCATATCTGCTATATGTACAAATTTCAAATTAATCTTTCCTCTCCAATTAAATTATTATACAATTTTATATTATTCATTTAAATTAGTCAATAGTTTTCAAGAACATTTGTTTTTAGTGTATTGCTATTTAGGTTACTATTCTGTATTTTTAAAAGTCTAAAATATCTATTTAAGATGTTATTTATTTTTATTACATTTTTGCAGTACGCATAGCGACCGTCTCATGAAAGAAAGGTTGGAGCAGCTAAAAAAAGAAATGCCCACATATGAGGAAACTTCATATGCAGGACTTAGGATTCTAAAAGGTCATTTGTCCCCATGTCCAGAAGATTCTGAACAACGAAGTAAACGAAAATATCTTTAACATCAATAATGGGAGCCTTTAATAAGGCCCCCTCTTTTAATTGTATAGGAAAAATCGATAGATTTTGACTATACAACAAGGTTAAGTTTCCTTAGGCTGTGCATATTCGCGAAGCGAAATGCACATATGGCGAAGCCACTTTTCTTATTTATTTATTATCTTCTTCATCAAATGAACCAAATAATTCATCAAATTTTGCTTCCAATTCTTTTTGTACATCAACTGACATTATATCTTCATTTTTAGATTCATTATCTTTCTCTTTTACTTCATTTTTACTTTCATCTTCTTGTGGCAAAATTGGTGCATAATCATTATCTAATTTAGTTTTATTGGCATCTTTTTCTAAGTTTTCTTGTTTTTCTTCTTTAATTGGCTTATTTTGATTATTTTTAACTTCTTCTTTTTTATCATCTTCTTCAAATAAGTCATCTAATGATTCAACTTTTAAATCTTTTGGTTTATCTTTTTCATCTTCTGTATAAGGGTTATATGGATTAAATTTTCTCCATTTACCTCTGTTTTCTATTTCAAACTCTAAATGGTTTAATGTGAATTCTGAAAGCTTTTTAACCATTGGTGTCTCAAAATAATAATATTTTTCATCTTTTATTGGTTTTAGTCCTTTTTCATAAATAATACATAAATCATTATCCATTCTTCTTAATTCATCTGGTGTCATTAAAGCTCTTGCCATAACTTGGTCTGAATCACTATAACCTTGTCTATGGAATTGTTTATCTCTATTTATAGATAAACTATCTCTTGTAATTGTTTTTTCTCCTAATGCTTTTGAAAAATATTCAACAGTTTTATATGAGTTACTTCCTAAAAATACATGTGTATCACAGTTACCCATAATTGTCTCATAAGATTTTTCGTAAACTGCTTCTAATTGGTCTAAATTTTGTAAGATAACACTAAAAGATATTCCTCTACTTCTTGATGTAGATATTTTTTTATCAAAATCTGGTATTTGACCAATATTAGCGAACTCATCTAATATAAAGAATGTTGGCATTTTTAGTCTTCCACCATTTTTATCTGCATAATCATATAATTGTTGTATCATTTGTGAGAAAAATATTGTAAGTAAGAAGTCATAAGCTTTATGAGTATCTGATGATATAACATATACTGCTGTTTTCTTTGAACCTATTTCATCAAAATCTATAGTATCTGTTGATGTAACCTCTGCAATTTCTTTTGAATCAAATTTACCAAGTTTAGATTGTAATGAGCTTAATATAGATCCATAAGTTTTTTCTGGTGCAATTTCTATAGATTTATAATTCATTCTAGCTGGGTGATCATAAGGAAGTTGGTTCATTAATTCTGTAAGTAAGTTGCTTCCTCCATTTGTATTTGCTGCTCTTACTAATTCTGAACAACTTGCTAAATTTTGTTCTTCTTCTGGCCTTGTAGCCATTAAGTAGTAAATTAATGCTTTTAATAACATTTCTGCCATATCATCCCAATATGGATCACTAGTAGATTCTGATTTTTGTCCTTTAACTATAGTATTTGCTATAACATCAACATCTATTTCACTTCTTATATGTAATAATGGATTATAACCATCACTATTTGCTGGATTTACTAAGTTTAATACTTTTATTTCATAACCATTTTTTCTTAAATAACCTGCTGTTTTATCATAAAGTTCTCCTTTTGGATCTGTAAATACATAAGAACCTAACATTTGAAAAGCATTTGGTATTGAATATGATGCAGATTTACCAGAACCTGAACCGTCCAACTACCAATACATTGACATTTCCTCTTTTATCTGTTGGAAGATAATTATGTTTTGAAAGTATTATTCCTTTATTCTTACTAAGAATCCTATATTGTTCTCCGCCTTCGCTCCAATCACTAGATCCATGCTCTATATCTGTATATTCATGCTTTGGTTTTGATTTAAATAATCCTATAAATGTGAATATTAAGTATAAAATTGTAAAATATAATAAGGTTTTTCCAAAATATCCAATATATTCAGAACCTAATACTCTAGTTATTGATGTAAAACTAACTATTTCTGTAAATATATTTTCTAAAAACACTTGAAAATCAAATCCACCCTGTTTACAAGATAAACCAATTGTGTATCCTATAGGCGCAACAAGTACTATGGTAAAAAACACCCATAGTACTGCTATTATTATTATACTTTTTTTATTATCTTTTAATGTTTTACTAACTTTATAGTTCATATATTTTCACCTTCGCTTTAGTTATATTATTATCTGAAATTATCTTCTTTTCCTTCAATTTGCTGTAAAGCTTTACTTACTCTATCTTTTTTGCCTGATAATACTTTACCATCACTTGTTATTCTTCCTATAACTTGTTTTCCATCTTTTATAACATTATTAGTTCTTACTTCTATAACAATTCCTTCCATTGTATCTGCCTTTGATGGTCCTTTTCCTGCTGATTGTGGTGGCATTTCTAAACTTTTGTCTGGTTCTTTAGGTATAATATAACCTCCAACTATATGTAAATTATTTGAATGTACATTTGTACTACTCATCTTTTTTCCCCTTTCTAAATGTCTTTTTTGTCATCTCTTACTTCAAATGAAAAATATGACTTATATGGTTTTAACTTACATTTTCCTTTAACTTCATTAGTATCTTTATCAAAGTACAAAACTGGTTTTATTTCTTCTGTTGTTTCTGGGTCTATAATTGTTATAGGCCTTTTTAAATTTGGTGTATATCTAAACTCTTTATATTCAGTTTCTTTTTCGGAATAAAGAGTATTAAACTTTATTGATGTAGGTTTTTTAGATATTGTTACTTTATCATCCTCTAAAATTCCCATATTTACTACAACTCTATCTTTTCCAAAAGATAGTATTACTAAATCCTCTTCTTGTTTTGGTTCGTCAACAAAAAAAGTCTTTTTTTTGGCATCTCCTCTTAATTCTTCTGAATAGTCTAATCTTTCTATAGTATATTTAGGTGATTCTTTTATATATTCTTTTTCTGTTTCATTTACTCTATATATTACTGTATTTACTCCTTGTGGATCGGTTATACTAAAGTGTTTACCTTGTACAATCTCCATACTTTTCTACCCTCTTTCTATGAATCTTCGTTGCCATAGCTTGTCTTTTGTTAGAATCACTATAAATTATTATATAATGTTTTTACATTAAAGTCAATATTTATAGTGAATTTATGTCAACTTTTCAAACTATCAACTACTATTACATATTTTATTCAAAATTATTTCTTGGATTAAATTTAGATATATTGTTAAGTTTTTCAAATATTCCAATTTCTTCTTCTGTTGGTTTTTTTGGTACCATTATTTTTACATCTGCTATTAATTCTCCTCTTCCACCTTTTCCATCTTTATACCCTTTTCCTGGTATTTTAACTTTTTCACCACTTTCAATACCTTGTGGAATATGTAAAAAAATAGTTTCCCCTATAGTTTCAATTGATACCTTTTTTCCTAAAACTGCTTCCCATGGAGCTATAAATAAATTTGTATATATGTCTATTCCTCTTAATTCAAATTTTTTGTCATTTTGTATATTTATTTTTATTAATAAGTCTCCGTTTTTTCCTCCATTTTCACCTTTTTTTCCTTGACCTATTAATCTTATTTTTTCACCATTTCTTATTCCAGCTGGAATTTTTATTGTAAATGTTTTCATTTTTCCATTTTGTGCTCTTAATGAAATCTTTTTTTCTTGACCATAATATGCTTCTTCTATAGAGACATCTACTTGTGTTTCTATATTTTCGCCTTTAGTTGGTACATTTTTGTTTTTTTCTTCTTTATTTTTTGTAACATTTTCCTGCTTTCCAAACAACATGCTAAATAAATTACTAGATATAGTTCCCTCTTGCCTCTTAATTTCATTTACTTTATTTTTCTTGCCTATGTTTGAGTTCCACATTCTATCATATTTTCTTTTTGTAACTGAATTAGACAAAGTTCTATATGCTTCATTTATATCTTTTATTCTTTCTTCTGAAAAATTATTTTTAACATTAATATCTGGATGATATTTTTTAGCTTGTTCTCTATAAGCTGTTTTTATCTCTTCAGGTGTTGCTTTATTATCTTTTAGACCTAATATTTTATAATAATCTTTAAAAATCATAAGTAGCCCCCCTATTTTAAGCAACATTATTATATCATACTTCTAAAGATAAATAAATACATTAGAAAAAAAATGTAGAAAAAAGCGGCAATATTGTTACTATTTCGTGTATTAAAAGTTGTGTATATATATTTAAAGAAGTTATTTATTTTTATTAATCAATAATTTATTTCTAATTAATATACTATCTGGATGTATTAATTTGCCTTTTTGTATTGTATATTTTATTGAACAATCTATTTCAAATAATAGTGCTTCATCTATATTAGTTATTGCAATTTCTCTTGCTAATTTTAAATCTTTGCTTTTATCTTCATCTTTATAATTTCTTCCATCTTCTATTTTATCTGCTACAAATATTATTTTTGATAATAAATCCATATTCAAATTACCAACTGTATGGTATTTAATAGCGTTTTGCATATCAATGGAAAATCCGTATTTTTTAGAGCATATATCTGCACCTATTTTAGCATGTAACAGCCCTATATTTATTTTTTCTATTTCATCTACTTCTATATTATTTTCTTTTGTATATTGAATCATTTCATTTTCTGATAATTCTTTTCCTATATCATGCGCTAATCCTACTAATTTTGCCTTATTTATATTTTCATCATGTATTTTAGCTAATTCTTCTGCTTTTTTCATTACTCCTATGGAATGATTATATCTTTTTTCTGATAAAATATCTTTTAAGTCTTTATTTATTCTAATTATTAATTTTTCAACTTCTTCATCATTTAGAAAATCTTGCATCTCAACCTCCTATTTAATTAATGCTATATTTAATTTTTATAATTTCTAATAATAGTAATATTTAGTTTATTGCTAGTTCTATTAGTTTATCTAAAAGCTGTGTATAGCTTAATCCCTCTTGTTCCCATAATTTTGGATACATACTTATTTGAGTAAAACCTGGCATTGTGTTTATTTCGTTTATTATTATTCGATTTGTATTTTTTTGTATAAAAAAGTCCACCCTTGAAAGACCCTTTCCATCTACTGCCTTAAAAGCTTTTATAGCTATCTCTTTTATTTTATTTGATAGTTCAGAAGAAATATTAGCTGGAATTACAACTCTTGATTCTGAATTTTTATATTTGGCATCAAAAGTATAAAATTCTTCTGCAGGAAGTATCTCTCCAACACATGAAGCTTTTACATCCTCATTACCTATTACAGCACATTCTACTTCTCTTCCTTCTATATTTTCTTCTATTAGTATTTTTTTATCAAATAGAATAGCATGTTCTATTGATTTAATTAATTCTTCTTTATTATGTGCTTTATTTATACCAACAGAAGAACCTGAATTTGATGGTTTTATAAAAACTGGAAATGATATTTTTTCTTCTACAATATCACATATTTCATTTAAATTACATTTTTTTTCATTGAATTCTTTATCTACATATATGTAATTATCTTTTTCTTTTTTTATATATATGTATTTAGCTTGCTGAATACATGCTTTATCAAAAATAATTTTTGCATAAACTTTATCCATACATATACTTGAACTTAGCACTTTACAACCAATATATGGCTTTTTTAATATTTCTAACATTCCTTGTATTGTTCCATCTTCTCCATAAAGTCCATGTAGAACTGGGAATATTACATCACATTTTTTTAAATACTCAATTGGATTTAAAATTGGGGTTTTTTCCTCTATTTCTTTTCCTACTTCTAGTATGTCTATTCCAACTACATTTTTTGAATATTCAAACCAATTTCCTTGTTTATCAATATATATTGGATGTATTTCATATTTATCTTTATTTAAATTTTTTATAACAGAAGTTCCTGAAGTTATAGAAACATTGTGTTCCGTCGAAACACCACCAAATATTACACCTATTTTTAATTTACTCAAAATTTTTAAATCTCTCCTTCCTCATTTACATTATTTTGCAAAATATTTCTTGAAAATTTAATCCATTTGACGCTTTAAGTAAAATAGCATCACCTTCTTTTGAAATTTCTTTAATCTTCTTTATGGCCTCCTCATTAGTTTTGTAGCAGAAAATATTCTTATCGCTTAGTCCCATTCTTTCCGCTTCACTTGCAATATATTTTGACAAATCTCCTACTGTTATTAGAATATCAATATTGTTTTTTGCAACTTCTTCTCCTACCCTTTCATGTAATTCTTTTGCAAAATTTCCTAGTTCTAACATATCTCCTAAAACTGCAATTTTATTTTTTGCATTAATTTTTGCCAAATATTCAATACCAGCTTTCATAGAATCATAATTAGCATTATAACAATCATTTATTATTGTTATTCCTTGTTTATTCTTTTCCACTTGCATCCTTCTTTTAGTAAGCTCAAAATTAGCTATTCCATCTAAAATATCTTCCATTTTTATATTAAATATTCTTCCTATGGCTATAGCACATAAACTATTTAATACAAAATGATTTCCTCCAACAGAAATATTTACATTATATGTTTTTCCTTCAATATCAATTTTATATGTACTTCCATTTTCTGATAATTGTACTTCATAAGGCATGATATCACTTTTATTTTCCATTCCAAAAGTTATTACTTTAAAAGATTTATTCTTATTTTCATTATTCCATTTATTTAACATGTCATTATCATTATTTATTACTAATATACCATTTTCTTCTAGCCCTTCTAGAATTTCCAGTTTTGCTTTTAATATATTTTCTCTAGAACCTAAATTTCCAATATGAGCTGTTCCTACATTTGTTATAACTACAACAGTTGGTTTAGCTATTTTAGTTAAATTACTTATTTCTCCAATTTGATTCATTCCCATTTCAACTACCATTGCATTTTCATCTTTAAGTCTTAAAATAGTAAGTGGTAAACCTATTTGATTATTATAGTTTCCTAGTGTTTTTAGTACATTAAATTTTTTTGACATAACACTTGCTATAATATCTTTTGTGCTTGTTTTTCCAACACTCCCAGTTATTCCAACTACTGGTATATTATACATATTTCTTTTTAAAGTAGCTATTTGTTGTAATGTTTTTGTTGTATCTTCTACTAAAATAATTGTACTATTGTTATATTCTTTTTTAATTTTTTCTATATCAATTGAATTCTCTATGCTAGATTTTTGTAAAAGGCAAATTTTGGCTCCATTTTTTAAAGCTTGTTCATACATCAAATTTCCATCATTTTTTTCTCCTTTAAATCCAATATATGTATCTCCTTTTTTTACTTCTCTGGTATCTCTTACAATATCTTCAATAGTTTCATCTTCTTTTCCAAATATTATTTTTCCTTTGCATAAATTAATTACATCTTTTACAAATATTTTATTCATTTTTATTTTAATTCCTCCATAATATATTACTTATGTCTTTTACTATATATATTCTATTTTTGTAGATATTATATTTTATTATATTATTTTTAGCAAGTACTTTATGCTAGTTTTAGCACTTAATAAGTATTGTTTATATATTTTTTAAATCTAGAGGTATATATAATTATATTTTAAGACATTTTGCAGTTCGCGTAGCGATTAAACGAGCGGTTTTCCGCGAGTGCGATTGAAGAAGCCTTCCTTCCATGCAAATAAAAAGCATTTTTATTTGCATGATAAGTGGCTTCGACAACAAAGAACAAAAAATGTCTTAAAATATAATTACATATAGCTCTAGATTTTTAACTTAAACAATATATTTATAAAAATTATTAATGAGTTAAAGTACCATTCGGTGTATTAGTTATTATTAGTATATCTTCTTCTTTACCAGTTTCTGCATTTACATATACTATAAAATCTAATCCTTCAATATTTCCTTCAAATTCCCAACAAAGTACTTCTGTTCTCCATTCTGTTGGTATTATTGCTAATTCTTCACTTTCTATATTTAAATCTTTATTTAAACTTTGCTTTGCTTCTTCTTTTGTAACTTTTGGTTCTTCTATATTTCTTTTTGTATGTGAATTTAAATAGCCAGTAGTTTCTATTCCTAATATTTCTCCATTATCTAAAGCGACTTTTACTTTTATTAAATCTGGATACATTATTACATCATCTTGTACATATGCATAGTTTATTGTTACTATTCCACTTTGTTTTAAATAATATGTTTCTTTCATGTTGTCAAATCCTTTTGCTTTTAAATACTCTTTTGCTTTTTTATCTGCTTCTTCTTGTGATATCACTTCTGCTGAAACATCTCTATTTCTTTCCATATATATTACATGCCCACCTTTTTCAGAAATAGATACTGTTGCTATACTATCATCCTCAAATGTTAAATTAAAATTATATGAAGTTATATCTCCTTCACTTTTACCTAAACTTGCTATTTCCTTAGCATTAGTTTCAAATAATTTTAATGCTATATTTTTAGCTGTTTCTTCATCTATATTTTCTCCTGTTAATCCTACTTTTTCTACCCTCGTTATATGTTCTGAAAATGCTCCATCATATATTAGTCCTGAGTATTCATGAAAGGTTTGCTCCATATTACTAAAGCTGTCTTGTGATATATTGCTTACTTGTTTTGCAAATGCCACAGTTCCTTTTTTTTCTAATTCTCCCCAACTAATTCTTCCATTATTAATATCTGCAGATAATTGATTTAAAACATTTTCTAGTTCAACACTATACTCATGTAAATTTTTTAAATTATTCATATCATCTTTTGTTAATTCTTCTTCTTTTAGGTTTTTTCTATATAAAGAATAACTATATTCACTCACTTGGTTTAAAAATTTAGATGTATTTTCTAATTCATTACTATTTATTGGAAGCTGTGCTAAATAACTCATAGCTAAATTAGATTCTCTCCAAACATTTGCTAAGCTTTCAGTCGAACTTTCTGGTGAATTTGTTATTAAGGATTTTGCTAAATATACTTCTACATTTTGAATGTAATCTACTACTTCATAAAATGCTAAATTATATGAATTTTCTGATGCTTGTCTATATTCTCTTTGCTTTTTATATATAATTAAACCTAAAATTACTATAATTGAAAATAATACAATTATAATACTAAACATGTGTCTATCTTTTAATCTATTTTTCCAGTCAATTAATTTTTCTTTTAAACTTACCATAGTTTCCTCCACAAATATAATAAAATTACATTTCTCATATTTTGTGTAAAATTTGTTAAATTATTCTTATTTTTAGACTTTTTATATTTTTTATGATAAAATAATTTTAATTTTTAAAACTTGGAGGAATTATGAAAAAAATATTAATATTATATGCCAAATATGGTGGTGGCCATTATTCTGCTGCTAAAGCAATCCAAAAACATTTAGATAATACTTATAATGTAGAAACTGAATTAATAGATTTTATGGAATATGCTAATAAAATTTTAAATTCAATAACAATTAAAGCATATAATAAAATGGCTAAAGATGCACCTAGGTTATGGGGAAAAATTTATGCAAAATCTCAAAGAGGTATTTTAGGAGGTATAAGCACTAGTGCAAATAAATTAATGTCTTCTAAAATTAATAAATTATTAAAACAGACAAATCCAGATATTGTAGTATCTACTCATCCATTTAGCAGTCAAATGGTTAGTTATTTAAAACAAAAGGGTAAAATTTCTTGTAAATTAGTAACAGTTCTTACAGATTTTGCTCCACATGATCAATGGTTAATTGGACATAAATTTGCTAATGATTTTTGTGTATCTAATGAAAAAATGCAAAAATATTTATTAAATTATGGAATAAATAAAGAAAAAATTCATGTAACTGGAATTCCCCTTTCTGATAAGTTTTTAGAAACCTTTGATAAATCTAAGATTTTTAAAGAATTTGAATTAAATGAAAATAATCCTGTTATTTTATTTTTTGGTGGTGGAGAATTTGGACTTGGTAAAAGCACAAATTTGCAAATTTTAAATGCACTTATTCACAATTTGCCAACTTACCAAATTATTGCTATCTCAGGAAAAAATAAAAAAATGAATGAAAAATTTAATGAATTAGTTAAAAATGCAAATGCTACAAATAGAGTAAAAGTTTTTGATTATACTAATAAAGTACCAGAACTAATGAGTATTTCCAGCTTAGTAGTTACTAAACCTGGTGGTCTTACAACTAGTGAAAGCTTGGCTTCTAGCTTACCTATTTTAATTATAAATCCTATACCTGGTCAAGAAGAAGAAAATGCTGAATTTTTAGAAAATCATCATGTTGGAATATGGCTAAAAAATACTGATAATATAGATGAATTTATACAGAATCTTTTTTCTGATGATACTAAATTAAAAAATATGAGAGAAAATACTAAACTTGTTGCTAAGAAAAATGCTACCAGTGATATTTGTAAAATAATAATGGAAAATTAATATTTTATATAGAACGAACAAAGCGACCCTTGGTCGCCCTTTGTTCGTGCCGATTTGAGTTTCCGACTAAAAGGAGGAAATCTCAAAGGCAATGGCGATTATAGCCTTTTTATCTAATAGGAAATGAGAAATTTCCTATTAGATAAAAAAGACCTTCTTCATATTATAATATATAGGAGGTCTTTTATGGATTGTATTTCTAATCTTTCTGGTGTAGAGCTTAATACTCTAGCAAATGCAATAGCTATATATATTTATAAAAATTATTCTACTGACAATATTGAAAAATTTGTTGTTTTATTTACAGCTATTGCAGATATATTAGCATTAATTTCTATTGATAAAATAGAAGATGATTTATTAATCTAAACTATAATTCTCTTCTTCCTTCTAATGCTTTTGATAAAGTAACTTCATCTGTATATTCTAAATCTCCTCCTACTGGAATTCCATGTGCTATTCTAGTTACCTTTATTCCAAGCGGTTTTACAAGCTTAGAAATATACATTGCTGTTGCTTCTCCTTCAACTCTAGGATTTGTAGCTAATATTAATTCTTTTATATTTCCATTCATTAGTCTTGATAAAAGTTCTTTTATTTTTATATCATCTGGTCCAACACCATTCATAGGAGAAATACTTCCATGAAGTACATGATATACTCCTTTAAATTCGTGTGTTTTTTCCATTGCTACTACATCTTTTACATCTTCTACTACACAAATTGTAGAACTATCTCTTGTTGGATTAGCACAAATATCACAAGGATCTGTATCTGATATATTAAAACACTTCGAACAATATTTTAAATTTTGTTTAGCATTTTGAATTGCAGATATAAATTCTTCTGTTTCTTCTTTACTTGCATTTAAAATATAAAAAGCAAGTCTTGCAGCAGTCTTGCTTCCTATACTCGGTAATCTTTCAAATGCTTCTATTAATTTTTCTATTGATGGCGAATAGTATGACATATTTTTTCCTCTTTTTATATTTTTCTAATACATATACATATTTTACATTAATCCTGGTATATTATATTTTCCAAGTGATGCAGCTTGTTCTTCTTCTACTTTTCTTAATGCTTCATTTACAGAAGTTAAAATTAAATCTTGCAACATTTCTACATCATCAGGATCAACTACTTCTTTTTTTATTGTTATTTCTTTTAATACTTTATTACCAGATACTTTTACGCTTACTGCACCTCCACCTGCTGTAGCTTCAAATTCTTTTGATGCAAGTTCTTCTTGTGATTTTTCCATATCAGATTGCATTTTTTTTGCCTCTTTCATTAATTGCCCTATGTTCATTCCTCCAAATCCGCCCATTCCTGGGAATCCTCCTCTTTTTGCCATTTTAATCATCCTTTCTAAATTTTATTATTTGACTTATTCAAGTTATATTGAATAATATAATTTTTTAGTTAATCTATTATATTTATTGGAATATCTAATTCATTTGCTGTTTTTTCTATAATATTTGTAGAATCTTCTTGTTTTTTAGGTAAGGAATCTACACTTTCAATAATTTTAACTCTCATATCTTTTCCATATTCTATTGATATAACTTTTGAAAGTTCAGTTATGCTTTCTGGTTTTTCTAAAATAGATTTGCCAAAAGCATTTATTCCACTTGGAAAGCTTATACCAATAGTCATATCATTTAATTCTATAGCTTTTGCTTTTAATAAATTTGAATAAAGCATTATTTTTCCATTTTGTCTTAATTCAGCCAAAACATTTTTCCAACCTTTTGCTTCTCCATAACCAGATATAGCATTAGCAATATTAGTTTTATTTTCAACTTGGTTTTCTTTATCTTTTTTACTTATTTGTTCTTCTTTTTTAGTATTATTCACAGTTTTATCTTGTTTTTTATTATTGTTATCCACACTTTCCACAACTGTTTCAACTAGATTTTCGCTACACAATTTTATAATTTCTACTTGAAATAATATACTTTTTTGTGATGACCATTTCATATCATTTTCTAGTTTAGATAAATCACAAATAATATATAAAAGTCTTTGTTTTGTTACTTCTTCTGATAACTTTTTAATTTGTTCTATTTCATTCTCATTATAAATATCTAATTTTCCTGTTGCTTTATATACTAAAATATCTTTTACATATTTTATAATTTCCCATAATAAATTATTTAAATCTTTTCCTTCATTTAAAACAACCTCTACAGAACTAATAGCTTCTTCAACATTATATTCTAAAAAAGCTTTTACTATAGAATGTATGTATGTTAATTTTGGAATTCCTACTAAATCTTTTATTTTATTTTCATCTATATTTGTTTCTCCATCTTGCAAACATCTTTCTAAAATACTAAGTGCATCTCTCATAGCTCCTTCGGAAAGTACTGCTATTAATTTTAATGCATCTTTTGTAATTTCTATATTACTTTCTTTAGCTACATATTCTAATCTTTTTATAACATCATCATTTGATATTTTTTTAAAATCAAATCTTTGGCATCTAGATAATATAGTAGCAGGTAATTTTTGTGGCTCTGTTGTTGCTAAAATAAATTTAACATGTTTTGGTGGTTCTTCTAATGTTTTTAGTAATGCATTAAAAGCTCCTGTAGACAACATATGAACCTCATCTATTATATATACTCTATATTTTGCAATAGTTGGTAAAAAATTTACTTCTTCCCTAATTGAACGAATATCTTCAACACTATTATTTGATGCAGCATCCATTTCAACTATATCTGTAAGTGAACCTGAAAGAGCTGCTTTACAAATTTCACATTCATTACAAGGTTCTCCATTAACAGGATTTAAACAATTAACTGCTCTTGCTAAAATTTTAGCTGCACTAGTTTTTCCTGTTCCTCTACCTCCATTAAAAAGATATGCATGTCCTACTCTTTCTGCCATTATTTGATTTTTTAATGTTTTTGTAATATGTTCTTGTCCTACCATTTCCTCAAATTTTAAAGGTCTAAATTTTCTGTACAACGCTGTATATGACAATCTATATCACCCCATATCTTTAAAAAATGGTGTGAGTAAATTCAACTACTCTATGGAGGTTTCCACACAAGAATTATTGCTTATTGCTGCTTCCTTCCGGACCTGACAAGGTTCACAGATTCTTGTTGGTCTCCTCCATACAATAGTTAAATTTCTCATACCATTTGTATTATATACTTTTTTTGGTAATTAAGCAAGAGTTATTAGTAAAATTTTTGCTAATCCTATTCTCTTTTAAAAATCACATCACTCATATCTGTTTTTTCCAAACTACAAGTTCCTTCTTCTATAATATTTCCACAAGGCATTTGTAATTTCACATTAGCTCTATAACTACAATTATCTACAGTTATTACTAAATCAAATGCTACTTCAAAAGCAATTTCTTCATTACTTACTTTAATTTTATTTAATAAAGTTCCATCATGTGTAATTTGTTTTTCTTTATCAGAACTATATGTTCCTAAATCATTATTGCTAAAACTTACTAATAAATTTCCACCATTACTTCCTATTTCTAAAGTTCTTGAATTACTTTCTTCTGCCCCTTTATATTCTAATTTTTCTTCTACTAAATATTCTTCTGAATAATCAAATAATCTTCCTTTTACACTATTTGGCATATATGTATTTATTTTACCTTTTGTTGGAGCTTTGGTAATATTTATATTTTCAATTTTTACATTTTTAATTGTTTTTTCTTTTCCAACATAATTTTCATTTTTATCTATGTATATGTATACATCATTATTTTGATATACTTTAAAATTCCATTTTTTCTTTCCTTTTGTCTCTTGCCCTTCCGCAGTACTTACAATAATTATTCTTGACAAGTTAAAAGGCATATTTTTATCTCCTTCAACTTGATATCTAATCATTGATATTGCTACTAATAATATTATTATTGCAAATACTGTAATTGCAACACATAATTTTATGGTTTGCTTTTTCTTTTCTTTATCCACTTTTTCCTCCTTAGATTTATAATTGGCGAAGTGGGTGGGATTCGAACCCACGTGCCAGTTTATACTGACTAACTGATTTCGAGTCAGCCTCGTTATGACCTCTTCGATACCACTTCAAATCTAAAATATTAATTATTTTATTATTCATCTTATTCCAATATGTATTATTTATTTTTTAATTTTCTAAGTTCTTTAAAAAAATCCTGTAAAATTTTTTTGCAATTTTCTTCAAGTAAGCCTGTTTCTAGTTCTACTTCATGATTAAATTTATAATCTTTTAACAAATTTAAAACAGAACCACATGCTCCTGTTTTTTCATCCATAGTTCCAATATATATTTTTTTTAATCTTGCTTGAATAATAGCTCCTGCGCACATAGAGCATGGTTCTAATGTAACATACATTTCACAATCATTTAATCTCCAAGTATCTAATTTTTTACTAGCTTTTTGTATTGCAATTATTTCTGCATGTTTTGTTGTGTCTTTTTTTTGTTCTTTAATATTATGAGCTTTTGCAATTATTTTTCCATCTTTTACAATAACTGCTCCTACTGGAATTTCTAATTTTTTATATGCTTTTTGTGCTTCTTTTAGCGCTTCTTTCATGTATTTTTCATTCTCATTCATTTTAGATTTCCTTTCAGAAAATACATTAATTTTATATATTGGTTGTTATATCATAATCCCTATGCTACCTTTTCAGTATAGTTAATAACTGTAATTTCTGTAATTGTATTTTTAACTGAATTTACTAATTTTTCTAGTTGTTTTGCAACCTCATTGCTATATGATACTTCTCCACATTGTCTGCATACTTGAGATGGTACATTCTTAATAATAATAATGCAATTATCTAATTCCACCATGAATGATGTATTTTTATTTTCTAAATCCCCTTTACACATAAAACAACTCATTTAATTTCTCTCCTTTCTTGTCTTTAAGTCATTTTCCCATTTTATATTATCTGGATAATATGCTGTAATTATCCATAATTCTGTTTCATTTGCTCCACATACTATATGTAGAATTTCATTATTCAAATTTATTCCATATACTAAACAACTTGGGTATGGATAATCATTTTCGTATTCTTCTATTATTTCTCCTTCTAATAATACTTTTTCAATATCTTCTTGAGTTATATTTCTTTGAAATAATCTAACAATAACATGATTTGTCCATCTAATTTTTCCCTCTTTAACCATCTGCTTTATCATATTTATATCTATTTTTTTCATAAGCACCTCAATTTATTCATAATAGATCATTAAAAAATTTGGTGTTCCAGACAGGAATCGAACCTGCGACCTTTCCCTTAGGAGGGGAACGCTCTATCCTACTGAGCTACTGAAACATGTATTTTATATTTTATATTATTTTTATTAAATAATCAAGTACTAACTTGACATAAATGTTATAATTATAGTAAAATTTGAGATTACTATAAAATTTAAAGGAATGTGAAATAAATATGCAAAAAATATTAAGTTATTTAAGAAAAGCAATAGAACATTATAACATGATAGATGAAGGAGATAAAATTGCTGTAGCTCTTTCTGGTGGTAAAGATTCAATTACTTTATTAATGGGGCTTAAAGCACTTCAAAGATTTTACCCAAAACAATTTGATTTAATTGCTATAAGTGTTAATCCTGGCTTTGAGTTTTTTAATAGTTCTTTTTTAGAAAAAACTTGTAAAGATATAGGTGTAGATTATATAGAAGCTAAAAGTAATATAAAAGAAATTGTTTTTGATGTTAGAAAAGAAAAAAATCCTTGTTCACTATGTGCAAATTTAAGAAGAGGAATATTAAATTCAACTGCAATAGATAATGGTTGCAATAAACTTGCTCTTGGTCATAATGAAGATGATGTTTTAGAAACTTTTTTTCTAAATATGCTATTTGCTGGAAATTTAAATACTTTTGCTCCAATAAGTTATATGGATAGAAGTAAAATAACATTAATTAGACCTTTAATATATACACCTGAAAAAGAAATTAAGAAATTTATAAAAAGAAAAAATATTGATGTTATGCCTAAAAATTGTCCTATGGATGGAGTTTCCAAAAGAGAATATATGAAAGATTTATTATATAAATTAACAGTAGAAATACCAAATGTAAGAGCTAATTTGATGGGTGCTATAAAGCGCGCACAAATAAATGGTTGGAAAGAATGAACTTTAGGGTTCAAAGTTCATTCTTTGTATTTCTCCAATCATATATAAAGGTACATTTATTAGTTTCTCTTCTTTTTTGTAATCTGCCATAGATGTTCTTATATTTACTTTGGTTTTATATTTTTCTATAAAACTCTTTAGACTCTTAGCTTGTAAATTTTCGGAAGATTTTACTTCTATTGGTATATTAATTCCATCCATTTGTACCAAATAATCTAATTCGGCAGTTCCTTTTTCTGCAGACCAGTAAAATATTGGTAAGTTAGTATTTTCTTTTAATTCTCCCAATACATATTGTTCTGTAAGAGAACCTTTAAATTCTACAAAAATATCATTTCCTTCTAATATAGTTTTTACATCTATTCTAGCTAGTGCACATAACAAACCAACATCCAATAAATATAATTTGAATGCACTAAAATCTTGATATGCACAAAGAGGAATTTTACAATCATTTACTCTATTTATTTGATATACTAGTCCACAATCTATTAACCAAGATAAAGCAATTTCGTATTCTCTCGCTCGTGCTCCTTCTTTTACTAAGCCAAAAATAAATTTTTTATTCTCTTTTGCCAGTTGCATTGGTATATTATTCCATAGTTGTCTAATTCTTGGAACTATATTATTAGGTGCATGTTTTGAAAAATCTTGTTCATATGCTTCTAATAATTTTGTTTGTATATTTCTTACTTCTTGGAAGTCTTTATTTTCTATATATGAATTTACTACTTCTGGCATTCCTCCAATATACATATATTGTTTTAAATAATATTTAAATTTATCTGAAAATACTTTAATTAAATCAAAATTTAAATCATTTATTAAATTTACTAATTCTTCTTCCTTTATAGCTACTAAAAATTCTTTAAAGCTTAGTGGATGTAAATCTAAAAAGTCAACTTTTCCAACTGGAAATGAAGTGCCAGAATGCATAGCAACACCTAATAACGAACCTGCAGCAATAATATGATACTCATTTGATTTTTCACAAAAATATTTTAATGAAGTTAATGCATTTGGTACTTCTTGTATTTCATCAAATATTATTAATGTTTTATTTGGTTCTATGTTTATTCCAGATTCTATTTTTAAACCTTGAATAATTCTGTTAATATCAAAATCTCCTGTAAATAATTGCTTCATTCTTGTATTATCATCAAAATTTATATAAGCGTAATTTTCGTAATATTTTTCTCCAAATTCCTTCATTAACCATGTTTTACCTACTTGTCTTGCTCCTCTTATTATTAATGGTTTTCTTGTTTTAGAGTTTTTCCATTTTTCTAATTCTTTTATTTTAAATCTATACATGAACACCACCTCTTATTTATTTTACATTAAAACTTCACAAAAGTCAAACGACTTTTGTGAAGTTTTACACATTTTTCAAAGGACTTTTTGTAATGTTTTCACATTTTTCGAAGAAGTTTTACTTTCCTTTTATTAAAACTATTTATATTTTATGCCATTTCTTTTACTTCTTTTTCTAGTTCATCTAACCTTTCATTTGCTTTTTCCATACTTTCTTCGCATACTCCAATATAAAATTTAATTTTAGGTTCTGTTCCAGAAGGTCTTACACAAATCCAAGAATTTTTTTCTAAATCAAAATATAACACATTAGATTTTGGAAGTCCTGTATTAGTTTTACTTCCATCTTCAGATATTATTTCTTGTTTATTATAATCTCCAAAAGCTTTTACTTTTAATTTTGCTATTTCTTTTGGAGGATTGTTTCTTATATTTTCCATTATTTTCTTTATTTGTTCTGCACCATCTATACCTTTTAAAGTAATACTTATTTGTCTTTCTTGGTAATAGCCATATTTTTTGTACATTTCTTGCATTTCATCCCATAAAGTTAAACCATGCATTTTGTAATATGCTACTGCTTCACATATAGTCATAACTGCTACAATTCCATCTTTATCTCTTGCATGTGTTCCTATTATACAACCATAACTTTCTTCATAAGAAAATAAACATTTATATGAATTATCTTTTTCAAAACCTCTAATAATTTTTGCAACATTTTTAAAACCAGTTAATGTAGAAAATAATTTTACACCATATTCTTTAGCTATAGCATCTGTCATATTTGAAGATACTATTGTTTTTATAATGGCTCCATTTGTAGGTAGTGTACCATTTGCTTTTTTTTGTGATAATATGTATTCTGCTATTAAATTTCCTGTCATATTTCCATTAAACTTAATATATTGTTTTGTTTTTGTATCTTTTACATATATACCTAATCTATCTGCATCTGGATCATTTGCTAAAATTATATCTGCATCTACTTTTTTAGCAAGGTCTAGTGCTAAAGCAAATGCTTTTTCATCTTCTGGATTAGGGTAACTTACAGTAGGAAAATGTCCATCTGGTTGTTCTTGTTCTTTTACTATATATACATTTTCAAAACCTATTTGACTTAAAATTGTTTTTACCATTTTTCCACCTGTCCCATGTAATGGTGTATAAACAATTCTTATATCTTTTTGCATTTTATTTATTGCATCTTGATTTACTATTAATTTTTTTAGTTCTTCTATGTATCTATCATCTATTTGGTTACCAATTATATTATATAATCCTTTTTCTATTGCCTCTTTTTTATTCATTGTTTTAATTATAGCAAAATCTTTTATAGAATTTACTTCATTAATAATTTCTTTATCTGTTGGTTCTACTATTTGTGCACCATCTTCCCAATATACCTTATACCCATTATATTCTGGCGGATTATGACTTGCTGTAATTACAATTCCAGCTATACAGCCAAGTTCTCTTACAGCAAAAGATAATTCTGGTGTTGGTCTTACATCTTCAAATTTATATGTTTTTATTCCATTTGCATTTAAACATAAAGCTGTTTCTTCACTAAATTCTTTAGACATAATTCTAGAATCATAAGCAATAGCAACACCTCTATCTTTTCCACCCTGTTTTATAATATAATTTGCTAAACCTTGAGTTGCTTTTGTTACTGTATATTTATTCATTCTATTTGTTCCAATACCTATTACTCCACGAAGTCCTGCTGTTCCAAATTCTAAGTCTTTATAAAACCTATCTTCTATTTCTTGTTCATTTTGTTTAATACTTTCCAATTTTTTTTTACTTTCTTTATCAATTACTTTACTATTAAGCCATTCATTATATCTTATTTTGTATTCTTTCATAAATGCACTTCCTTTCAATATCAAAATATTTATACAACTTAATTTTCAAATGTAATACCATCAATACAATTATTATATATAAATTGCTTTATTTTTTCTTTGTTATTTGTAGTATAAAACTCACATAATAAAGTATTAAATTCTTGTAATTTGCTATCTGGTACTTTTATAATTCCACAACCATTTTCTATCATAATTTTATTTGCACAAATTGTACTTGTTCGTTTGTTTCCATCCCAAAATAATTGTTTTCTCATTCCGAATAACATATATTCAATAGCTCTTTCAGTATCATTTTCTATTTTTAAAATTTGATTAATTTCTAATTCTACATTTTCTTTATTTGGAATATCTGGAATATATTCTGTACCAGTAATTTGTACATTTCCGGTTTCTTAATGTTCCCCATGAAATACTTTCATTTCTTGCAACAAATTCATTTATTTTACAAATAAAATCCAAATTAAATTCTGTACTAATATTATTAATTACATATTTCCATGCATCTCTTAAATTTAATATACACTGTATTTCATCTATTTTTAAATTTGGAACATTAACACCTTCTAATATTGTTTTTGTTTCTGGAAATGTAATGTTAAGCCCTTCCATTCTTGCATTAGAATATATATTATCTACTAAATTTCTTTTAGCTAAAAAAATATTTTGCTCTAAAGTAAGATTGTATTTATTTTCCATATTTGCTCACATTCTTTCTACTATTATATTTACATGGAAAGTATATCATATAATTTATAAAAAAACTATAAAATTTATAAAGTATTTTTACTTAATTATAAAATAGTAATGTCTTTTTTTAGACCTGTCCCTAAAACGAAGAAAAGTTCGCTGGGAGACCTGTCCCTAAAGCGAACTATAGGTAAATTTTATTTTGTTCCAGATAACAGTCTCCACATTACACTACTAGGGCCAAGCGAAATGAGTAGTCGCCGCGACTTCCACCGATTGTTGCTGCTGAAGTAGAATACGCCTGTATTGCTAGAACCATCACTATAGTAACCACCGCGAGTGAAAAATGGGTTACCAGACCAGGCAAAGTAAGCGTCGTCTGAATGCCAACTTTTTGTTTCATATGTTGCATCTCCATATTTATATGATGTAGTTACACTCGTTCCTGTATATGTAATTGCATATTCATTACTACTCCCTCCTTGAGATGCAAATGATGAGCCTTTTGATAATGAGCTACTTCCATTATAGTAACTTGCTACATATTCACATGCTCCTCCTCTTAAATCATATATTCCATATTCATTTCCTGTAGAGCTTTGTAATTTATTTGAATCTACATATGCTGTTCCTGTTCCTCCTCCTGTTAAGTATTTTGAATTTGTATTAAATCCTATTTCTGTTCCATTTCTTCCATATGTACTTTCTGTTAAATATGCTACTGCTCCCCATTCACTATTTTTTAACATATGGCTTTTTAAATCAGTAGAATATGCTTTTGAATATGTGTACATATTTCCTATTGTTGTATTTCTAAAACTTGTTTGTCCTGGTTGTACTTTTATTGTTGTTGCACTTCCTGTTGTTGTTCCATTAGCATCACTTCTTGCTGATTCATATTTTCCTACCCATATTCCTGTTAATTCACTTGACCATCCTCCTGCATTTACATCATTTATAAAGGCTGGATGTGCCATAAAGTAATCTTCACTTACCATTGTTTTTGTTGTACTTGTTACTCCAGATATCTTCTTTCCACTTGCATCTACTATTCCTCTACTATCTGAATACCCTATTATTTTTTTATTTGCTACTGCATCTGTTTCTGTTAGTGTTCCTTCTTGATATGCCTTTTTACTTTCTGCAGAATCAAAGTATATTATTCTATATGCATATCTTGGTATCCATACAAAATAGCTATCTATATTATTTATTGTTACTTTTGCATTTGCCCATTTACTTTTTGTATTATCACTTGAACCTGTTCCTTTTACATAACTATATTCTGTTCCTGCTACCCATGTTTTACTTGAGCTATTATATTTTACAAGTTGCATTGTTCCATTACTTATTGTTTTTGTTTGTGGTGGATTCGGTGTATCTGTTACATTATATGTATTTCCTTCTAGCCATTTTATCTCTATTATTCCATTTTTCATACTACTCATTGCTGTTCCTCCTGTTGGTGGTTCTGGTGTTGGTTTTGGTTCAAATGGTATATCTATTTTACTATCTTCATCCATCATATTTTTGTATTCTTGTTCAATATTATTCATTTTTCCTTCTTCTGAAATTATCAAATTTGTTGTTTTATCTTTTGAATTTCTTGCTTGTTTTAATAATCCATCATCTCCAAATACACCGTCTATTGTTATTCCAGCAAGTATTATTAATATTATTATTGTTACTGATAAGGCTATTAGTGTTATTCCTTTTTCTTGTTTAAATTTACATTTTTGTTTTTTTAAATTTTTTCTCATTTTAAACTTTAGTTCCTCCCTCCTAATTTTTCTTTTGCTTTGTTCCGTAATGCTATATTAAAAATTATATCAAAGTTTATTGGTTTGTCAAGTGTTTTTAAGATTAGTTTTTTGGTAAATTTGTATAATTTTGGATGGGTTGTAAAAAAGAATTATTTTATATTAATTTTTTGTTATTACTCTATCTTGCAAATTATATGTATTTTTTTTAGAATTTTTTGTTTTTTGTTGTCGTAACCAATTATTATGCAAATAAAAATACTTTTTATTTGCATAGAAAGATGAAGGTTGCTTCATTCGCACTCGCAAAATTTGCTCGTTTAATCGCTACGCGAACTGCAAAATTCTAAAAAAATACATATAATTTGCAAGGTAAAACACTATAAATTGTAACTACACACTATTTCTTTATTACTACTAATTTTATAATTAATAGGTAAGCATTTATAAGGTAAAAGAAAAGTACTCTTTTTGAGTACTTTTTCAATAAACTTATATTTCCAATGTTTTTATAAATTTAATTAATTCTTCTCTTAATTCTGGTCTTCTTAAAGTTTCATCTATTGATGCTTTAACAAAACCTAATTTGTCTCCAGAATCAAATCTAGTTGCTTCATAATCATAGGCATATACACCTTCTTTGGTATTTACCATACTGTTATATGCATCTGTTACTTGTATTTCTCCACCTTTTCCTGGTTTTGTTTTTTCTAAAAATTCAAATAAATCTGGCATAAGTACATGTCTATCAGATATTGCTAAATTTGATTTTGTTTCTTCTATTTTTGGTTTTTCTTGCATTTTTTCTACTTTATATAGCCTATCTGTTATAGCTTCTCCTGAAACATTTCCATATTTAGGAACATCTTTCCAATCTACTTTTTCCACACCTATTACAGAAGCTCCTAGTTTTTCATGTTCTTCTATAATTTCTTTTAGGCATGGCTTTTTGCCTTGCATTATAACATCTCCATACATAATAGCAAATGGCTCATTTCCTACAAAATCCTTTGCCATATATATAGCATGTCCAAGTCCTTTTGCTCCGCCTTCTTCTTCTATAAAATGAATTTTTGCTTTTCCAGATAAGTTTGTTATTTGTGGTATAAAGCTTTCTTTTCCTCTTTCTATTAAGAATTGTTCTAGTTCTTTATCTTCTGAAAAGTAATCTTCTACAACTTCTTTTTTTCTACCTACTACTAATAGTATTTCTTCTATTCCAGATGCTACTGCTTCATCTACTAAATATTGAATAATTGGCTTATCTAATATGGTAAGCATACATTTTGGTAAGCTTTTACAAGCTGGTAAAAACCTTGTTGCAAATCCAGCAACTGGTATAACTGCTTTTCTTACTTTCATTTCTTCCTCCCTGAGTATATTATTTTTTAATATTTTGCCCTAAAATATAGAATAGATGTATTGTATATTATTTTGTAAAAAAAAGCAAGTGAAAAAAACATTTTTATCACTTGCTTTTTAATTTTAAGCATAGCCTTCAAATACTTCGCATATTCCTCTCTCACCAGAAGTATTTAATATTTTGTTATGTTCAGATAAGATATTTGATATATTTGTATTAAAATCTCCAACTTCAAAACAATTAATTATTTTTATATTTATTTCTTTATATTTTTTATTTTCTTCTTTTAATATTTTTTCTATATTTTTATTAGTTATATCTATATAACTTTTATTACCATTTATAAATACTATATTTAATTTACTTTTTTCATCTACTTTTTTAATTTGTTTTTTTAATTCAGAATATTTTAACCCATTTGTTTTTTTCCAATTTATTTTTAATATTTCTTCTTTATTTTTTAAATTTAATTTATTTAATAGAGTAATTATATTTTCTTGTATATCTTTTTCTAATACTGTTATAATATTAGCTTTTTCGTTTATTTGTTTATTTATATATGGAAGTAACATTGTTACTAAGTGCCAATCACTTACATAAAAACTACATATTTTTTCAATGTTATTTTTTAATATTTCCATATTTAAATCCTCCTTGGTTTCGATATGGTAAATTTTACCATTTGTATTTCCGTAAGTCAAGCTAAATCGTGTGCTTTAATTCGACAACTAAATTTTTTTTAAATTTTGGAAAAAAAGTATATTTTTTTTAAAATAGCTAATAATTTTAGTATAAGAAAAAATTTTCTAGTGGAGGTTTATAATGAGAAATTTATTAAATTTTATTAGTTTTGGTTTTATTAAACGATTTTTTGTCGTATTAATTTTATTTTCTATATTTATTTTTATATCTGCCATTTCTTATGTAGATGCTGTTTCTGAAGATATAGAAAAAAGTGTATTTAGATTACATGTAATTGCAAATAGTGATAGTAAAGAAGACCAAAATTTAAAATATATTGTGCGTGATGGTATTTTAGATTATATAAATAAATTATCTGCTAATTGTTCTTCAAAAGAAGAAGTAATTTTACTTGCAAATGAAAATAAGGAAGAACTTTATAATATTGCTAAAAAAATAATAGAAGAAAATGGTTATAATTATGATGTAAATATTAGTATTGGTAATTTTGAATTTCCTACAAAAACTTATGGAGATATTTCTTTTCCTGCTGGAAATTATGATGCTTTAAGAGTAGAAATAGGAGAAGCTAAAGGTCAAAATTGGTGGTGTGTAATGTTTCCTCCTTTATGTTTTGTTGATGTGACTTCTGGAATTGTACCAGATGAATCTAAACAAACTATTAAAGATAATCTTTCTAATGAGGAATACGATTTAATAAGTGATTCAAATAGCCCTGATATTAAATTTAAATTTAGTTTAATTGAATTTTTTAAGGAGATAAATTTTGCTAAAGCATCTAATTAATTAAAATACGAATTTTAAAATTTGAATTCTTTTATAACTCTAAATATATATTTTTTTAGAATTTATTATTAAACAAAATTGTATTTTATAATCTTACTTTAAATACTTAAATACAGCTTTAAATAACTATTGTATTTTAAATAAAAATATGTTATAAATTATAGATAGAGTTTAAATAAGTTAAGCTCTATTTTTGACTAAAAATTAAAATATGTGTATAGATATATATATTATGGGGGTTAGTAAATTGGAAAAATTAGTAATAACTGGTGGAACTAGATTACATGGAGAAGTAACAATAAGTGGAGCAAAAAATGCAGCTGTAGCAATACTTCCCGCTACATTATTATTAAATGGAGTTTATACTATTAATAATATACCTAATATAAGTGATGTAAAAATTACATGTGATATTTTACAAGATTTAGGTGCTAAAATTACTTGGAATACTCCAAATGAAATTGTAATAGATACAAGAGAAATTGATGGAAATGAAGCTCCTATAGATAAAACTAGTAAATTTAGAGCTTCTTACTATTTAATTGGTGCTATGCTTGGTAGAAGAGGTCAAATAGAAGTTGGTCTTCCTGGTGGTTGTAATTTAGGTGCAAGACCAATAGATCAACATATAAAAGGGTTTGAATTATTAGGTGCTACAGTTGAAGTAGGACAAGGAAAAATATCTGCTAAAGCTAAAAAATTAGTTGGTAATTCTATATATATGGATGTTGTTTCAGTAGGTGCTACAATAAATATTATACTTGCAAGTGTTTTGGCAGAAGGGACAACAACTATTGATAATGCTGCCAAAGAACCTCATATAGTTGATGTTGCAAATTTTTTAAATACTATGGGAGCAGATATTCGTGGTGCTGGTACAGATGTTATTAAAATAAATGGTGTAAAAAAATTAAATTCAACTGGTACCTATTCTGTTGTACCAGATCAAATTGAAGCAGGTACTTTTATGCTTTCTGCAATTGCAACTAAAGGAGATATTTTAATTAAAAATTGCATTTCTGAACATTTAGATTGTATAACAGCTAAAATTTTAGAAATAGGTGGAAATGTTGAAGACTTTGGTGATTCTATAAGAGTTTGGATGAATAAAAGACCAGGAAAAGCTAATATAAAAACTCTTCCATATCCAGGTTTTCCAACAGATATGCAACCTCAAATGGGTGTTGTTTTATCTCTTGCTGAAGGTACAAGCATTATAAATGAAAGTATATGGGATTCTAGATTTCAATACACAAATGAACTAAATAAAATGGGTGCACATATAACAGCCCAAGGGAAAACTGCAATTTTTGAAGGTGTTGAAGAATTGTCTGGTGCTCCTGTTTATGCAACAGATTTAAGAGCTGGAGCTGCACTATTAATTGCTGGAATTGTAGCTAAAGGTACTACTGAATTATATAATATTAATCATATTGATAGAGGATATGAAAAAATAGAAGAAAAATTTAGAAAATTAGGTGCTAATATACAAAGAGTAAATGAGTAGGTTAGCTAAAATTTGGAGTTTTTATGTTTAATTTTTATAGTTTATATAGTGGAAGTTCTGGTAATTGTTTACTTGTACAAACTTCAAGCACAAGAATATTAATAGATGCAGGAGAAAGTGGAAAAAAAATATCATCTGCTCTTTCTTCTTTAAATATTGAACCTAATTCAATAGATGCAATTCTTGTAACACATGAACATTCAGATCATACAAAAGGATTAGGTATTTTTTCGAAAAAATACGATATACCTGTTTTTGCAAATTCTAAAACATGGGATTGTATTTTAAAACAAACTGATAAAATAGATGAAAAAAATATTAAGAAATTTACAATAGAAGAAAATTTTGAAATAGGTGATTTAAAAATTCATCCTTTTAAAATTCCGCATGATGCTGCTAATCCATGTGGTTTTAATATTGTACATAATAATAAAAAGCTAAGCATTGCAACTGACATTGGTCATATTACTTCTAATATAGCACATAAATTAGAAGATAGTTCTTTTGTTTTATTAGAATCTAACTATGATCCAGAAATTTTAAAATGTTCATCATATCCATATTTATTAAAACAAAGAATTGCTGGCCCTAACGGACATCTTCCTAATTTAGAGGCTGCAAAGACTATTTCTTTTTTAATGAATAGTGGATTAAAAGAAGTTATGTTAGGACATTTAAGTAAAGAAAATAATTTTCCTGAACTTGCATATAAAACAGTAGTAAATGAATTAATTGATAATAAAAAAGATTGTAGTAAAATAAAAATTAGTGTTGCAAGTAGAAGTAATCCTAGTCCTATAGTTAAAATAGTTTAAGTTACAATATGTTAATTATTATATATATTTAAATTTATAATTAAGGTGTATTATGGTTCATATAAATATAGTATGTGTTGGAAAAATTAAAGAAAATTATTTAAAAGATGCTATTTTAGAATATTCTAAAAGGCTTTCTAAGTATTGTAAATTAGATATTATAGAAATAGATGATGAGCAAATTCCTAATAATTTAAATTCTAAATTATGTGAAAATATAAAAAATATAGAAGGAAATAAGATATTATCTCACATAAAAAATAGTTATGTTATTTCTTTAGATTTAAAAGGAAAACAATATTCTTCTGAAGAGTTTTCTCTAAAATTAGAAAATATTGCAATAAATAATAATAGTAATATAACATTTATTATAGGTGGTTCTTTAGGGCTTTCTAATGATGTAATATTAAAATCAAATGAATTAATTTGTTTTTCTAAAATGACTTTTCCACATCAATTAATAAGAGTTTTTTTATTAGAACAATTATTTAGAGCCTATAAAATACAAAATAATGAAACTTATCATAGATAAATATTTTTTTATTTTTTAATATATAAGATTGTAGAGGGATTTTTAAAAAAGAAAAGAAGTGATATGAAATTAACTTAAAATTAATTTTATTTTTTCTATATTTATTTATAGAAGATTTTTCTCGTAAGAGAAATAATTTTTAAATTTTTAATTATTTTATTTTTATTATTTTTTATTTTTCGGGGGCAAAATAATTAAAAGATATCCCTCTACAAGATTAAAAACTTTTTAGATTAAATATTAATTATTATATAATTAAAAAATAATAATTAATATTTTTTAATTTTTATTTAAATAATATTTTATTTTTGTAATTAATCTCATAGCTAATAATTTAATTAGAATTTTTTTTATTATAAAAAATATTGTTATAAAGATTAAAATTTTAAAGAATAAACTAAACATTATATGTTCCTTTGTTATTTTAAAGTTTACATTATGAATTTTATGTATACATTTTACACTCATCTTTTTTAAATGTCAATAAAAACTTTAAGACAAAATTCGACATATAATTGTAGATGCAACCATTCCAGCAATATCTGCCGCTAACGCACCAAGTAGTATCCATCTAGTTTTCTTTATTCCTACAGCACTTGTATAAATTGCTATTGTATAAAATGTTGTTTCTGTAGATCCCATTATAGTTGAAGTTATAAAACCTGTTAAAGTATCTACTCCATAATTTTGCATAATATCTACTGCTACTGCCATTGATGCACTCCCAGAAATAGGCCTTAAAAGAGCTAGTGGTAATATACTACTTGGTATTTTTAATATATTAGTAATTGGTGTTATTAAATCTACTATTGCCTCAATAAGTCCAGAAGTTCGTAATGCACCTATTGCTAAAAATATTCCTAGCAATGTTGGAAACATTTTAAATACAATTTCAATTCCTTCTTTTGCTCCATCTAAAAATCTATCAAATACTTTTTCTTTTTCTTTTAATCCTATAGCAATTATTGTAACAATAATTGCAGGTATTGCCATATTAGACATATATTGTACTATATTTACCATCTATTTCACCTTTTTTATTAATATTTTTGTAACTAAAATTCCTACACTTGCTGCAATTATAGTTGCTATCCATACAGGAATTATAATTAAACTAGGATTTTGAGAATTAAGTGATGTTCTAATTGCTATTACATTAGATGGAATTAATTGAATTGATGCAGTATTTATTACAATAAACATCATCATAGAATTTGTTAAAACATCTTTATTTTTATTTTCTTTTTGCATGGTTTTCATAGCCTTTATTCCTAATGGTGTAGCTGCATTTCCTAATCCTAAAATATTTGCAATCATGTTCATTGAAATTTCTTGTTTTGCTTTTTCTTTATTTTTTAACTCCGGAAACAAAAAATTAATTAATGGTTTTAATAAATTATTTAATTTGTTTATTAATGATGTGTTTTTAGCTATCTCCATTATTCCATTCCATAAGCATATAGTTCCCAAAAATGTTATAGAAAGCTCTACTGCTTCAGCTAAAGAGTTAAAAATTCCTGTATTTAGACTATCTATTTTTCCAGAAAAAACAGCATATATAAATGATAAAATAATAAAAATCGGCCATAATATATTTAACATTTACTTCACCTATTCAATATTATTCTATAATTATTTTATTTATTCATTATTGTTGTGTAGTATTTTGTCGAACGATTTTTTTAAATTTATACAGCTTTTTATTGCCTTTTTTACATATTTATGCTATCATATAAAAAGATTTTGTCGAATTTTGTAGAAATAAGAGGAGGATTTATATGAAATCAACTGGGATTGTTAGAAGAGTAGATGAATTAGGAAGAGTAGTTATTCCTATAGAAATAAGAAATAAGTTTGGAATAGCTGAAAAAGATCCTATTGAAATATATGTAGATGGTTCAAATATTGTACTAAAAAAATATGAGCAGAATTGTATATTCTGTGGCAATACAAAAAATCTTGTAGAACATAATGGAAAATTAATATGTAGCAAATGTATATCTCAATTATCTGAAAAATAATATCTTTCTTTAGTAACTAGTCTTTTTTATTATTGTATAGGAAAAATCGACTTTTTACTTGATATTTCAGTATCTTTAACGATTTTTTCTATACAACAAGGTTAAGTTTCCTTGGGCTGTGCATATTTGCGAAGCAAAATGCTACAAAAGGCGAAGCCACTTTTCTTATTCAATAATTTAATTCTTCTTATACAAATAATTTATAAATTTCATTTTTGGGTACATTTTTATTTTTAGCTATTTGTTTTATTATATCTTTTTTTTCCATCCCTTGAGATTTATAAAATTCATATTGTTCTTTTATAGATTTATTTAATATTTCTTCTTTCTCTTCTCTTTGATTAAAATTCATATCTAATAAAATAATATATTCACCTTTTATTTTTTCTTCTTTGTTTAATTTTTCAATTAAATTATAAATATTATTTCTTTCGAATTTTTCATGAATTTTTGTAAGTTCTTTTGCTATTACACAATTCACATTACCTACGCTTTCTAGGATATCTTCTAATGTTTTAATAAGCTTATGTGGTGCTTCATATAATATAATAGTTTTATCTTCATTTTTTATTCTTTCTAATATATTTTTTCTATTTTTTTTGTTTAGTGGTAAAAAACCATAAAACGCAAATTCTTTAGTGTTTAAACCAGATGAAATTAAAGCATTTATCAATGCACATGCACCTGGTATTGGAATAATTTCTATGTTTTGTTTAATTGCTTGTTTTACAACTTCTTCTCCTGGATCAGATATTCCTGGAGTTCCAGCATCTGTAACAATAGCAATATCTTGCCCTTCTAATAATTTATTAATTAAAATATCTACTTTTACTTCTTCATTATGCCTGTGATAACTTATTAATGGCTTACTTATTTCATAATAATTTAATAATTTTAATGTATGTCTTGTATCTTCTGCTGCAATTAAATCTACTTGTTTTAATATATTAATTGCTCTAAAAGTAATATCTTCTAAATTTCCTATTGGTGTTGCTACTAAGTATAATTTACCTAACATTTATTTTCTCCTTATTTTTTTCCATAAATTTTATAAATTTCTTCACTATATTTTCCATCTTTTTCATATATAAATAAAGGCTTTTCTACTTTTAAAAATGGATTTGCATTTTTTATTCCTTTTATTAAAACTAATGTAGGTTCTTTATTTATATTTGAATAAACAAACCTTATTTTTTTTGGTTCTATTTTATATTTTCTCATACTACTTAATATATCTACTAATCTATCTGGTCTATGTACCATATAGAATTCACCTTTATCTTTTAGCAAATATTTTGATACTTCTAAAAAGTCATCTAAATTTGCTGTTATCTCATGCCTCGAAATATATTTATATTCATTTTCATTTATTTTACCTGTTTCAATTTTTTTATATGGAGGATTTGTTACAATAAAGTCAAAACTTTCTTTTTTTACTATTTCTAAGTTTTTATTTTCTAATATTTCTTTAATATTAATATTTAAAATATCAATTTTTTCTTGTAATCCATTAAGCTCAACACTTCTTTTTGCCATATCGGCTACATCTTTTTGAATTTCTATTCCTATAATTTTTAATAAATTAGTTTTACTTGAAAGTAATATACTAATTATGCCAGTTCCTGTTCCTAAATCTATACCAATTGAATTATTTTTTATCTCTTTCGCAAAATCAGATATTAAAACACTATCTATTCCAAAACAAAAACCTTCTTTATTTTGTATTATTTTTAAATTTTTATATTCTAAATCATCTATTCTTTCATTTTCTTTTAATTCCATAAAATGCACCCATTACATAAATTTTTAAATATTATATAATAATTCTTGTTTGTTTTCAAGATTAACATAATGATAATTTAAAATTTACAAATTAGTTGACATTTACAAACAAAAGTTCTATAATATTATTACACCAAAAAAGGATGTGATAATTTTGAAAAAGGAAACTATAAAAACAGAAATAAAAGTTAAAAATAACTTAGTTAGGATTATTAGAATTGATAATGTTGACTACATATCTTTGACAGATTTAGCTAAATATCAAAATGCAGATGACCCATCAGGTGTTATAAGAAATTGGATGTCAAACAAAAATTCTTTTGAATTCTATAACCTTTGGGAGGAACTGCACAATGAAAATTTTAATTCCGTGGAATCTCACAGAATTAAAATTAATGAAGTTGGTTATAATCGTTTTACAATGACACCAAATCGATGGAAAAAGGACTTTAATGCTATAGGAATAATTCCAAGTAGTGGAAAATATAGTGCTGGAACATTTGCTCATCCAGATATTGCTTTTGAATTTGCTAGTTGGCTTAATACAGAATTTAAACTTTATTTAATTACGGAATTTGAAAGATTAAAACAAAATGAAGGCTATCAAAATAAAGTAGAATGGTCTGTAAGAAGAGAATTAGCAAAAACTAATTATAAAATACATACTAATAGTATAAAAGAAAATTTAGTTCCAACTTTAACTGAAAAACAAAAACAATATATCTATGCAAATGAATCTGATTTATTAAATGTTGCACTATTTGGCAAAACAGCTAAAGAATGGAAAGATGAAAACTCCAATTTAGATGGAAATATGAGAGATTATGCTAATATACTTCAATTAGTAATTTTAACTAATCTAGAAAATTTGAATGCAGAAATGATAAATCAGGGAATCTGTCAAAGTAAAAGATTAGAGGGATTAAATAAAATAGCAAAAAAACAATATGAAATTTTACAAAATAGTAAAGGTATAAAAGAATTTGCAAATTTAGATAAGAAAGGTATTTCGCCAAGTATGCCTCCAAAGTAAATGCGAATTTTAAAATTTATAAATATTTTCCTTTAACTATTTTTCTTATTATGACATACTATATTATAAAGGTGATTGTAATGAATAATAATAAATTAAACTGTGAAAAAAATAAATTTAATTTTAAATGCAAAAAAGAAAATGCTATAAACTCTTTATTTGAAGTTGAGCATTTTCTTTGTAATTTGAAAAAAATTTGTAATACAATTAATTTGTATAAAATATTAAAATAATTATTTTTCTATAATATTATTGGCATTATTTTCCTCTTTTATTACAACAAATGGATCATCAAATCTTATTTTATTATCTTTAAATGCTTTATTTTCTTCTCCGTCTATTAATATTTTAACTGAATTTACTTCTGTTAAATTAGTCATTGTATTAACAATTGAATATATTGTAATACTTTCTTTTTCTTCTCCACCTTCATGGTTTTCTATAAATTCTTTTGATAAGTCTAAATATAAAATATCTCCTTTTAATTCTATTTTATTTATTTTTGTTCCTTCTGGTATTGTTTTTGATAAAGCTTGATTATTTGGTCCTTGAATTAACATTTGCATTAACTTATTATATGGTTCTTTTACTAACTCTTTTGCATCAATTAATCTTCCTTCTGAAACTAAACTTTTTGTATTGCTATTAAAAAAGTATAATGATACTATTGTTTGCCTCATTTGTTGTTCTGAAATTTCTTCTTCTGGAATTATTTCATTTGTCTCATTATTTTTATTTTTTCCTAAAAAATACCAAGCTCCTATTCCTATTAATATTAAGACAATAATTATTAATATAATTAATTTTTTATTCATAGCATTCCTCCCATTTTTTTTATTAATTCATAATTATTATAGACAAGTAGTTTTTAGAACTATTTTTTTAATTTAATAAAATAAATGAATTTATGGTCACTTTATTCTTATCTATTTTTAATACTATTTTTCTTTTGTATTTTCTGCTGGAAAGCTCATTTTACCTATATTTTCCATTTGACAAATTACTATTTTCCGTATACAATTAAGAATGTATTATTAGATTTAAACATATTATTTTTATAATATGTTCTTAAATTTGAAAGGAAGAAATATAATGAGCAATTTATTACATGTTGGATTAGATGTTGGTTCTACTACAGTAAAAATAGTTGTTATGGATAGTGAACTAAATACTATATATAGAAATTATCAAAGACATTTTTCAGATACTAAGAATACAGTTTGTAATGTATTAGAAGATTTGGCAGAAAAATACCCAAATTTTGAATTTACAATAGCTCTTACTGGTTCTGGTGCTATGTCTGCTGCAAAATTTTTGGATTTACCTTTTATTCAAGAAGTAGTTTCTTGCAAAAGAGCAGTAGAAAAATATATTCCTAAAACAGATGTAGTTATTGAACTAGGTGGTGAAGATGCAAAAATAATTTATTTTGATAAATCTATTGAACAAAGAATGAATGGAACTTGTGCTGGCGGTACAGGTGCGTTTATAGACCAAATGGCTTCACTTTTAAATACAGATCCTACTGGTTTAAATGAGCTTGCTAAAAACTATAAAATGATATACCCTATAGCTTCTCGTTGTGGTGTATTTGCTAAAACTGATATACAACCACTTTTAAATGAAGGAGCAGCTAAAGAAGATATTGCTGTATCTATTTTTCAAGCTGTTGTAAATCAAACAATTAGTGGACTTGCTTGTGGAAGACCAATTAGAGGAAATGTTGCATTTTTGGGTGGACCCCTTAATTATTTATCAGAATTAAGAAATAGATTTATAGAAACTCTAAAATTAAAAGATGATCAGATAATTCTTCCAGAAGAAGCTCATCTTTTAGTTGCTAAGGGAGCTGCATTAGATTCTATAGATTCACATTCTATAACAGTAGAAAAATTAAAAAGTAAAATTGAAGTTTTAAAAGTCTCTCATGATGATACTTCAAATCCTTTAAGTCCATTATTTTCAATAGATGCAGATTATGAAGAATTTAAAAACAGACATAATAAAGATACTGTTGAAAAAAGAGATTTGTCTACTTTTGAAGGAGATTGCTATGTAGGAATAGATGCTGGTTCTACAACTACAAAATTAACTTTAATTGATAGCGATGGAAAACTTTTATATTCACTTTATGGAAGTAATGAAGGAAATCCTCTTCAAAGTGTTATAAAAGCTCTTAAAAAATTATATTCTGTACTTCCAGAAAAAGCAATAATTAGATATAGTGGTGTCACAGGATATGGTGAAAAATTAATACAAACTGCTTTAAATGTAGATTTAAACGAAATTGAAACTATTGCACATTATACAGCTGCTAAAAAATTCATGCCAAATGTTACTAGTATTGTAGATATTGGCGGTCAAGATATGAAATACATAAAAATGAAAAATGGAGCAATAGATAATATAATGCTTAATGAGGCTTGTTCATCAGGTTGTGGATCTTTTATTGAAACTTTTGCAAAAAGCTTAAATCTCTCAATAGAAGAGTTTGTAAAATCTGCAATAGAAGCAAGAAGACCCGTAGATTTGGGTTCAAGATGTACAGTATTTATGAATTCTAAAATTAAACAAGCTCAAAAAGAAGGATATTCTGTAGGAGATATATCAGCAGGACTTTCTTATTCTGTAATTAAAAATGCAATTCAAAAAGTTATGAAAGTGAGAGATGTAAAAAAATTAGGTGCACATATAGTTGTACAAGGTGGTACTTTCTATAATGATGCTGTACTTCGTGCATTTGAATTAATTGTTGGAAGAAATGTTGTAAGACCAGATATTGCAGGCCTTATGGGTGCTTATGGTGTTGCACTTTTAGCTAAAGAACAATATGAAGCAAATTTAGATATGGAGTATAAATCAACTATTACTAAACTTGAGGATTTAGATAACTTAAAAATAGATATTTCTCATATTCGTTGTAATGGTTGTGAAAATCATTGCTTGCTTACTATTAATAAATTCAGTAATGGCACAAAATATATTTCTGGAAATCGTTGTGAAAAAGGTGCTGGAATTGTAGGTGGTGTAAACGAGCTCCCAAATTTAATAAAATATAAATATGAAAGAATTTTTGGTTATACTCCATTAGAAGAAAAAGATGCTCCAAGAGGTACTATTGGAATTCCTAGAGTCTTAAATATGTATGAAGATTATCCTTTTTGGTTTACATTTTTAACTAATCTAGGTTTTAGGGTAATTCTCTCTGAAAAAAGTAATAGAAAAACTTATGAAAAAGGTATGGAATCTATGCCTTCTGAATCAGTTTGTTTTCCTGCCAAATTATCTCATGGTCATATAATTGGATTAATTAATAAAGGAATTAAAACTATTTTTTACCCTTGTATGCCTTATTCTAGGAAGGAATATAAAAAAGCTGATAATCATTATAATTGCCCTATAGTTATATCTTATTCAGAAGTATTAAAAAATAATGTAGAAGAAATAAAAGAAAAAAACATAAAATTTTTAAATCCTTTTTTACCTTTTGATGCCAAAAATCTAGCAAAAACTATATTAGAGTTGCCAGAATTTAAGGAATACAATTTCACAAAGAAAGAATTAATGGATGCTGCAAAAAAAGCTGAGGAAGAATATCAAAACTGCAAAAATGATATTCATAAAAAAGGTCAAGAAACTCTTGAATATATAGAAAAAAACAATTTAAAAGGAATAGTCTTAGCAGGTCGTCCATATCATGTGGATCCAGAAGTAAATCATGGAATAGATACTTTAATTACAAGTTTGGGCTTATGTGTTCTTACTGAAGATAGTATTTCTAATCAAACAGAAGTTAAACGCCCAATAAGAGTTGTTGACCAGTGGGTTTTTCATGCAAGGCTTTATGCTGCTGCAGACTTTGTAGGAAAACATGATAATTTAGAATTAGTTCAATTAAATTCTTTTGGTTGTGGTGTAGATGCAGTTACAACTGACCAGGTAGAAGAAATTTTATCAAGTTTTGGAAAAATGTACACATTAATAAAAATAGATGAAATAAATAATTTAGGCGCAGTAAGAATAAGAATTAGATCTCTTTTGGCAAGTATGAATAAGCGTCTTGCTAATAAAGAAAATTTAAAGGGCGATGGAAATTACGAAGTAACTAAAAAAATATTTACAAAAGATATGAAAAATGATTACACTATACTTATACCTCAAATGGCACCAATACATTTTGAATTATTAGAAGCAGCTGTTCGTTCTTCTGGATATAAAGTTGAATTATTAAGAGAATGCACAGAACATACAGTCGAAACTGGATTAAAATATGTAAATAATGATGCATGTTATCCATCAATATTAGTAACTGGACAAATGATTGAAGCATTACAATCTGGAAAATATGATTTAAATAAAACAGCTTTAATAATGTCTCAAACAGGTGGAGGATGTAGAGCTACAAATTATATAGGATTTATTCGTAAAGCATTAAAAGATGCTGGATTTGAAAATATTCCCGTAATATCATTTAATGTAGTTGGAATGGAAAAAATGCCTGGATTTAAAATAACTCTTCCTTTAATTGAAAGATTATTAAAAATGGTAGTATATGCAGATTTATTGCAAAAAATGCTTACTAAAAACAGAGCTTATGAAGTTAATAAAGGAGAAACTCAAGCCTTATTTGATTCATGGATGGAAAGATGCAAAAAATTATTAGAAAAATCAACAATGCAACAATTTAAACAAAGTATTTATGACATAGTTAATGATTTTGAAAAAATAGAATTAGATACATCTATAGAAAAGCCTAAAGTTGGTATTGTTGGTGAAGTATTAATAAAATACCATCCTTTTGGAAATAATTTTATTGCAAATAAATTAGAAGAAGAAGGTGCAGAAGTTATTCTTCCTGATTTTATGGGATTTGTAAAATTTATAGCCACACATAAAATAACCTTTAATCAGTTGATAAAGGTAGATAAATTTAAAGCTAAATTATTTAAAACTGCAATTAAATTAATAGATATATTAGAAAAAGATGCCAAAATAGCCTTATCGAATTCTAAAAAAGGTTATTTACCAACATGTGATATATGGGAATTAGAAAATAAAGTAAAAAATATACTTTCTATAGGAAATCAAACTGGAGAAGGATGGTTTTTGACTGCAGAAATGATAGAATATATAGAGCATGGTATACCAAACATAGCTTGTGTACAACCTTTTGCTTGTCTTCCAAACCATGTTGTTGGAAAAGGCGTAATTAAAACAATTAGAGATTTATATCCTGAAGCTAATATATCACCTATAGATTATGATCCCGGTGCAAGTGAAGCAAATCAAACTAATAGAATAAAATTGCTTATGACAGTAGCTAAGGATAATTTAAAGAAAAAAGAATTAGAAAAAACTGCTATAAATAACGAAAATATCAAAGGAAAAAATAAAACAAAAATAAAACAAAAATAAATATGAATACCAAATGTAGATAGTAAGGTAGAAAAATTTAACAGTTTTCTACCTTATTTTTTTAGTCATAGAAGAAAAGTGTCTTCTCCAAATGAGCGTTTTGCTTTGCAAATACGCTCGTCCCAAGGAAACTTAACCTTGTTGTATAGAAAAAATAAATACAAAATTAATTTTAAAAATAAAAAATTTAAAACTTCCTATTTTTTTATAAATTTTTATAAATATTTTTTAATTTATTTTTTAATTTTTTTTTAATTTTTTATTATATTCATTTTTACATTTATTTTTTATTATTATTAATATAATTTAAAATTAATTATT
>CALXYR010000003.1 GCA_944393025.1 uncultured Clostridia bacterium
TAGAATTCATTATAATTCCTGTTACTACAATATGATACTCTCCTTCTTTGAATTGATATACATCTCTTTCAGCAGTTTTTCCTATTTTCCTTTTATTTATATCATATATATCCCATAATTCTTTCATTTTATAGTACCTCTTACTTTCTGATTTTATACATTTTTTTAAATTATAACATTTATATTATTAAAAAAATAAATAATTTATGCTTATGTATCTCTTATTTTAAAATTTTTATTTATATACTTCATATTTACTTGATTATAATTTTAATATATATCAGCTTATAATTTGGAAAGACCGCCTATTTTGACGGTCATTCTATTTTTCTATTAAATAAATAGTATTAAGTTACTTATGTTTTGAATATTTTCAAAATATAATACTATAATTTGCTTTTTACATTATCTTCATATATTCGATAATATAATCATTAATGCTAAACTTATATATATAAATGCAAATATTGCAAAACCTATTATTCCTAATATAAATCCTGCTTTTCCTAATCCGCTTCCCACTTTTTTTATTGATTTTGATCCAAACACTATTGCTAATATTGAACTTGGTATATTTATGTACCAAAATAATGCACTACATATTGATATTATTCCTAAAACTAATGATGCTATCCCTAAAGATGATTTTTGCTTACTCTCCATTTCCATATTATTCATCCCCCTTTATATTTAATTCACTTAATAATTTTAATGTATCTAAATCATTTACTTTTATTTTATCTTCTGAAACAGTATATAAATTATTATCAATATATACACCTCTTAATAATTTGCTAAAACTTTTTGTTGAATAATAATATGCTGGATAATTTTCATTTTCGTGTGTAATTACACCTTTTTTATTAAATCCATCTTCTAAATTAATATTAAATACAATATACCCTTCTGAAACATAATTTTTTTGCCTTGCAGTATATGAACTTATAAGAGATGAATATGTAGTAAAATTGTCAGTTATTTCAAAATCTTGTGCTAAATTATTTACTGGAATTGCAATTAATTCTTTTTCTTTTGAAAATAACAAAGCTTTTGGATTTGTTAATATTGCTGATGTTGTCCTAGAATCTCCTATTACTGTACTTGATAATTGAATAGGATTATTTACATTTGATACATCAAATAGAGCCATTTTCATACCCACTATTTTAGAAGTTGTTGAAATAACCCTTCCATTTATATCTCTATATACTTGTTCTTTAGTTTCCATTCCTATACCTATAATATGATTTTCATCATAAGGATGAAGATATGTGCTATAACCTGGTATTTTTAATTCTCCTAATACTTGTGGCTTAGAAGGATCTGATAAATCTATAACAAATAACGGATCTATAGTTTTGTATGTTACTAAATAAGCCTTATTACCAATAAATCTAGATGAATACATTGTTTCTCCTTTAGCTAGATTTGAAGTTTTTCCTATTTCATTTAATTTTTCATCAAAAACCACTACTCTAGAACCGTCACTATCATAAACAGCTAACCTTAATGTATTATTATATTCATCAACGGAATATTGATTTATGGTTTTTCCTTTAACTTTATTTTTACAACTATATTCTATTGTTCCATTATCTTTAAAATCAAATTTATATATTTGTGTGTAATAACCACTTTCTTCTTCATCTTCATATATAAATGGACCTATTGCACCAGCTAATCCAAATAATGATTTTATTGGTGGCACTCCATAACTTCCTTCATATTTTTGGTTTAATAAATATATACTATTTTCTGAAACATATGCATTTGATACATCTATTAAATATGAGTTTACATTTGCATCATTTTCTATATTATTTAAATCTACCATAGCAATTATTGTTTGCGTGTTTGTTTCTATTTCTTTAAATCGTTTTATATTGTCTAATCCAATTTCTTTTTGGTTCCAATTTTCTTCATATGTAGTAATAATGTCATCGTCTTCTTCCCTTAATTTTCCATTAGAAATTATGTATAACTTATTATCTATACATCTTGATGTATAATAACCTTCATAAAGTTTAATTTTCTTTACTTGTACTGGTTGTTCTTTATTTGTAGTATCATATATATTTATAATCGTATTATTTTTGTTATAAATATAAAGAATTCCTCCTGTTTTAACTTCCTCTGATATTATTATTAATTTATTATCATAAATTAATAAATCTTCTGGTATTCCACCATCATCTAATTCTATTGTAGAACTAATTTTAATTTCATTTGGATTTACTACATTTGTTATTACCACTTTAGTTCCAGATATTGAATAAATATAGTTTCCATCTGTTTTTATTATATCTGCTTCATCTACATTTTCTACTTGTATGTTTGTAGTAGAATAATCTTTTGAACCTGATGTAGTTGATTCACTTGCAGATATTAAACCATCAACTGTATCGAAACTATTAGTAATTTTACTTGCATCCATAATACTATTATAAGTATTATTTGCAAAAAAGCTAAAAGGCATTGTTAAAACATTAATAAAAATATTTTTTGTTCCATCAATTTTACCTTCATAAATATTTTTTAATTCCTTTTCCGACTTAATAGATACAAGTTCTGATTTACTATTATTTAAATAATAAATCACGCCAGTAATAATAGCTAGTATTATAAGTAAACAAATAATAATTTTTGCTAATTTACTTTTTTTCATTTAACTCCCCTCCTATAATTTGAATATAGCATATAACTGAAAAAAAGTAAATAATAAAACAGCTTAAATAAAAAGAAACAATATTTTCAAATATTGCTTCTAAATTTGTTTTAAAATAAAAATATATCTTCTATTTTTTTAATTAATTTATTTACTAAATCTAGTTGTATGTTTCAATAAATATTGTTGCATGTTTGAATTAAAATCAAAATCATTAATTTTAAACCCTAAAAAATTTTCACCTTTTGGTATTTTTTCATCATTAAAAAAGTATCCTTGTGTAATTGAATTTTTTATGTATTCAATTTGATTTTTATTTAATGTATCTGAAGCATATAAATATCTTTCTTTAAAATAAATTAATAAATAATCAAATAATAAGTGGTGATTTGCACATAACCAAATTCCATTGTCTGCATCAACAATCTGATTTGTCTTTTCTTCTTCACTAACTGAAGAATGTAATATATCTGTTGAGCTATAAATATGTGCTCCTTGTATAACTTTTTCAATATCACATCCACATAAATAACATTTCTTTTCCTTATATTTTTGCAATAAATTATAATGAAACAACCTTGTATTTCTTTTAGCAATAACTCTTTCATCATTACTTTCAAAATCCATTCTGTCATCATTTAGTTCAACACCAATATTTTCTAAAATATATCTGTTTGCAGGATCAATATCTGCTAAATGATTTTTATCTGTTTCATTAACATTATATAACTTTATATTTTTAGCTGGTACTAATCTAGATAACGCTAGGCAAATTGCTGTAGTTTCTCTTCCATTTGCTCCATAACTTTTACCATATACAGAAATTTCATCATCATTTTCTTCAAATGTTGTTGAATTATTACTCGAATTTCGTTTGCTTAAACTTAGTCTATATGTACGCATTTGTTTATAATCGTTAAAAGGAGTAGTATAGTCAAATAATATAGCTTTTTCTGAAACTTTTACCTTATCTAAATTTAAAATTTTTATTCCTCCTGTTAGTAATAATTTATATGAAAAAATAGCAAATGGAGGATGTGAAGTAGAAAAATCTCTAATGTAATATTCAAATGTTTTTTTAGGATTTTTCTCTTCTAAATAATGCTGATATGCTGAAGGAAAGTTTTGAAGAATAAAAGCATTTCTACTTTCACTTGCAATTTTTCTACTTAGGCAAATATATTTTATTGTATCAGCTATCTTTAGTTTTATGTATTGTCCTGAATTATGCCCTCTAAAATCCTCTTTAACTATAAAATCCACATTTCCTATTGATCTATTTACTATATCTTTATATTCATCTTTAGATATGTCTCCTAATAAATGTGTAGGAACAAATAGTTCGACCATTTTATTTCACCTCATAATTAATAACTATTATCTCATTTCTATTTTTTCTTGCTTTTCCTTGGTATTCTATAATTTTATATTTGTTTTCTTGTATCCATTTTTTCAAAATATTATTACTTTTTCCTTTAAACTCTAAAATATTAGACAACATAAATTTTACAGATTTATCATCAAGTTTCTTTAAAAAATTAAGTAACCTAATTTCATCACTTTCGTTCCAACCATTAAATCCTCTTTTACCATCATTATAACTACCTAATGTAATTAAATATGGTGGATCGCAATATACAAATGTATCTTTATTTATGTATTCTTCTACTTTTTCAAAATCTTTTGAAAGAAAAATAACATTTTTTTCTTTTAATCTTCTACAAAAAGAAATTATTTTTTCTAAAATACAATCATTATACCCTGCCTGACCAACTGGATTATTATATCCATATGAGGAATTAAATCTAATTTGTTGTTGATAACCAAATAATATTAGTAAATATAATAATTTTGGATCTCGATTATCTATTGGCATATTATTATACAATTCTCTTATTTTTAAATATTGTTCTTTAGCTCCTTTTTCAAGCTTATATTTCTTTATCATTTTTTCAATATATTTATATAGTTCAATGGTGTCAATATCTCTAAACATTTCTAAAAGTTCTCTAACCTTAAAGTTACAATCATTGTATACAGTTTGTTCAGCATTAAAATTTATACCTACATTAAAACCTCCGCCAAATAAATCAATCATTCTCTTATAATTTTTTGGTGAATTATCTTTTAAGAACTGAACCATATCTGCTTTTCCTCCAATAAAATTTAATGGAGATGCATAATTAATATACTGTTTTTCTTTTTTTTCTACATAAAATAAATATTCATAATGTTCTCCTTCTTTTTCTGCTTTTGAATTTAAATATTTTCTATATTTAATTTTAATAAATTTTAATGTTTCTGGTTTTCCATGTCTTTTAAGAACACTTTCAATATATTCTTTAGACATAATTCCATCAGAACTATAACTTAATATAATATGCTTAAAATCAGCTCTTGCTATAATTTTTTCAAATTCAATTTCAGCATTTCCTTTTTTAGAAAAATCTGAAGTTTTATTTGACATATCTCTAGCACCAGTAACTCCTTTTATCTCAGGATTATCATACAATGCAATTGTTTCTAATAAATGATATTGAACTGAATATTGATTTTTGGTATATGGCGGATCAATATATAATATATCTCCACTTATATCATTTATTAACTTTTCAGCTTCTTTATTATAAACTTCATTTTCGAATTTACTGCTTTCTTTTTCCATTTCAATAGGAATAAATTTCATGGGTTTTACTGCTCTTGGATCCCATTTTTTTAAATATGCTCCATAAACACCGGCGACATTTGCAACTTTTGAAACAGATTCTAATAATGAAGCTATAAGATAATAATATTCATCATCATTTATCTTATCTTCTAAATGCCATTTTTCAATTTTATTTCTTATAAAATCAATTCTCTGTGCATTTTCTTCGCTGAAATACATCCTTTCGCTATTTCCAGTTGAATAGTTTTCATATATAAAACCCTTTAATAAATTTGTTTTATCATTAAATATTTCAAAAGGATCTTTCTCTAATTTTTCAAATTTTAAATTTGGAGTACAGAGTTTTGCTCTTGAAATAACATATGACATATATAAATTATCATTTGATATTATTCTGTATTTATCTTTAAAATAATTTCCAACTGTTGCTGTTCCACTAAATAAATCACAGAATGTATAGTTTTCATTATTTAATCTTAAAGATTCTATTAAATTTTCAATTTCGTTTAGTATCTTTTGTTTATTACCAATATATCTCATTTATTACACCTTTTCTTAAAATTCATTATAATATATTTCTGTATTTGTTATATCATATATTACATTTTTTCTCAACTAAAACAGCCTAAATATTACTTAAGCTGTTTTACACTTTTTAATTTAAATTATTTATACTTTGTTGCACTGGTAATTCATATATTTCTAATTCATCTGAATTCATATTTTTTTCATTAAATGATACTGCATTTATTTGGTTATTATAATATGTTTTAAAATAATATATTCCCTTAGTTGAATTAATGCATGAAGAATATGTTGTCATATCTAATTTATTTTCTTTTGTAACTACTGTTCCTTTTATCATTGATACTGAATCTAGAATATGAAAAAACTGTGATATTGTTTCTTCTTCACTAACACATTCTACTGAATTTAGCTTATTAAATACTGCTCTTACAAATCTGGATGGTGGAGTTACATCTCCAGGTAGTCCTACCATACTTATTCCTTGTCCATATACATTTAATTTAATTTTATCTGAAAATCTATTTGCAGGGAAATCTGATGAAATATTCATATAATTACTAACATTAAGTTCATGATAGTAAAATGGTGGGTTGTTTGTTAACACTCCATATGGGTTATCATATATTTTTAATCCTTCTTCCATTTGCTCTAATACAATACAATCATTTTTATCACTAATCATCCAATGTAATTGTGCTGATGGCATTTTTTCATTAAATTTTTCGTCAGTTATATTTAGTTTATTTAACTCTTTTTTTAGTTCCGAAACTTTTGAAAAGTTACCTAAAATCCATGGTATTAATTCAAATGATGCTATATTGGTATAGTTTTCTTTTTCTTTTTTATATACTGCATTATCTGGAAAATATAATCCTGCTATACATAATCCTTTTTCATTTGTAGCATCTGCATATAATGGGTAATTATCTACCACTGTTGCCATTCCAATAATAGCATATTTTAAATTAAAAATTGTATTGTTTTTTAATTTAAATGCATAATTTCTTGGAGCTATTACTACTTTTTCTCCAAAATTATATTCCAAATCTAAATTTCTTCCAAAATAAAAATCTTTACTTTTAAATTCAATACAAGTGCACATATTTTTATTCTCCTTTATTATTTATATTTTTATAAGCTATACCATAAACTTATATATCTATATCTAAACCAACTGGACAGTGGTCACTTCCCATAATTTCTGAAAAAATATAACTTTCTTTTATTTTGTCTTTTATATTATCAGATACTATAAAATAATCTATTCTCCACCCTGCATTTTTCTCTCTTGCTTTAAACATATATGACCACCAAGTATATTTATCTGTTTTATCTGGATATAAATATCTAAAACTATCAACAAAACCTGAATTTAATAATTCTGTCATTTTTTCTCTTTCCTCATCTGTAAAACCTGCATTTCTTCTATTTGTTTTAGGATTTTTTAAATCTATTTCTTTGTGTGCTACATTTAAATCTCCGCAAAGAATTACTGGTTTTTTCTTATTTAATTCTAAAAGATAATTTCTAAAATCCTCTTCCCAAATCATTCTATAATCTAATCTCTCTAACTCTCTTTTAGAGTTTGGCGTATAACAATTTACCATATAAAACTTCTCAAACTCTAATGTTATAACTCTTCCTTCTTTATCATGTTCTTCTATTCCTATTCCATATTTAATATTTATTGGTTCTTTTTTTGAGAAAATTGCTGTTCCAGAATAGCCTTTTTTTTCTGCACTATTCCAATACATTTTGTAACCATCAAAAATAGTATTTATTTTTTCTTCTAGTTGTTCTTCTTGCATCTTAGTTTCTTGAATACAAAAAATATCCGCATTTATTCCTTTAAAAAATTCTTCAAAACCTTTATTTATTATTGCTCTTAGTCCATTTACATTCCATGATATTAATTTCATCTTTCCCTCCTAAAACAAAAAGGAGATAGTTTCCCATCTCCTCCATTTTATTTTGCTTTTATATTATTTTTTATCTTATAATGAGTTGAAGTATACATTTCCACCTATCATTTCTCCTGAAGCATAACCTGCTGCTCTAAATGATAAATATGTGTGATTTCTTTTTCCATTTAAAGCATCTAAAACTGCTTGTTTTACATATGATGGATAGTTTCCATTTAATCTTCTTTGCCAATAATTATCTATAGAATAACAGAATTGACTTGGTGCCATATATTGGCTTAATGGATCTGACCCATAACTTTTCCAACTACTACTTACAGTTCTATTACAAGCTGTTGTAATAACTGCTAAAGCTCCTGTATAACTTGAACTACATTCTTGTGCTGTTATAGCACATAATAAATCTAATTCACTTTCTGAATATGTCCATTTACCACCATTATAAGTAGTTCTTGAACCACCTCTAGTAGTAATTTGTCTTGTTCTGATTTCTACAATTTTATCAACTGGTTCTTTAATAACTTTTGATGAAATTTTAGTTTTTTCTATTTCTTTTTTATTTTGATATTTTACTTTATATGTTACTTCTCTTATTCCATTTTCGCCTTCTTGAATAACACTGTCTTGTTTTGTTCCACTTCCTGTTGTAACATCTTTAGTTATTGTTTCATAAGGAATTTTTTCCTTTTCTACTACTATTTTTTCTACAATTTTAGAATAATTATCTAAGATATCTTCTGTAGATACATCAGATGATTTTTCTACTTTTTCAAAAACCTCAATTTCTTCTGTTTCTTTTGATATTGTTATTGTGTTATTATCAGATAATTCTTCACTTGTATCTGGTAATACTTTCTCATCTTCTAATAATATAATATGATTTTCATTTAAAATATCTTTGACACTTGTCTTAGTTGTTAAAACATCCATCTCGTAACCACTAGATAAAATTATTTTAACATTTCTTACTTTGACATTACCTGCCATTACGCCAACACTTAATAGAAAAATAAGTATTATACTAATACATACTATTTTTTTAAGCGATATTGACGCTTTACTATCATTTTTCATATGATATTTGTTCCCTCCTTTAAAAGCAACACATATATTATAGCATGATTATTACAATATGTCAAATTTTAAGCTAAGTGAGATAATATGCTTATATTACCATTATATGAGGCTTGTACCAAAAATATTACTATTTTATTAAAAAATTAATAACTCCTTTAATATAAAATATATATGTTACACTGAACAGTAAGAAAAATTCACAATATTTTCACATATATTTCTTATAATAGTTGTATAATATGTATTATTATGTTATTATATCAATATATTGTTAATAAGGAGGAAATTTTATGTGGTGGATTTTACTTATAATAATAGTTGCAATTATAATTGCAATTATTGCAATTTATAATAGTCTAGTAACATTAAGACAAAGAGTAAAAAATGCTTGGAGCCAAATTGATGTACAACTTCAAAGAAGATTTGATTTAATTCCAAACTTGGTTGAAACAGTAAAAGGCTATATGGAACATGAATCTGATGTTTTAACTAAGGTTACAGAATTGCGTTCATCTTGGGCAAATGCAAAAACAGTTGATGAAAAAGCAAAACTTGATAACCAATTATCAGAATCTTTAAAAACAATTATGGCTGTAGCAGAAGGTTATCCTGATTTAAAAGCAAATCAAAACTTTAGTGAATTACAAACAGAATTAACAAATACTGAAAATAAAATATCTTATTCAAGACAATTTTATAATGATACAGTAACCAGATATAACACTAAACTAGAGCTTTTTCCTTCAAATATAATTGCATCAATATTTAATTTTAAAGTAGAAGATTTATTTGAAGTAGATAACCAAGATGCTAGAAAAAATGTAAAAGTTGATTTTAGCAAATAATTTATTGTCAATTAGCCACAATATTATTGAGTAATTTTATTTCAATAATATGTGGCTACATAATTTTATAAAGGAATGGTAAATATGTACAGTGATATAAAAAGTAATAAAATAAAAACTGGATTTATAGTATCTTTATTTATAATAGTAATAGCTTTAATTGTATATTATGTATCCATGGCATTTGATTTAGGATATATGTCAATTGTTATAGCAATGATATTTTCAATAGGTTCTGCTTGGGCTTCATATTATTATAGTGATAAAATTGTTCTGTCTATAAATAGAGCCAGACCAGCAACTCAAGAACAATATCAAAAATTAAATAATATTTTAGATGGATTAATGATATCTTCTGGTTTAAAAAATAGACCCAGATTATATGTTGTTGATGACCCTCAACCCAATGCTTTTGCTACTGGTAGAAATCCTCAAAATTCTGTTATTTGTGTTACAACCGGATTATTAGAAAAATTAGACTATTATGAACTTGAGGGAGTTGTAGCTCATGAGTTATCACACATTAAAAATTATGATATAAGACTTTCAGCTGTAGTTAGTGTAATGGTGGGTTTTATGGTAATACTAACAGATTGGGTTAGTCGTGCTTTATTCTGGGGAAGAGGAAGAGATAATGATGATAATAATAGTGGTAATCCAATATTAATGATTATTGGATTAATATGCTTATTATTAGCACCTATATTTGGTCAATTAATGCAACTTGCACTTTCAAGGCGTAGAGAATATTTAGCTGATGCAAGTGCTGTTGAACTTACTAGAAATCCAGATGGAATGATTTCAGCACTTCAAAAGCTTGATTCTGACCCTAATGAACTAAAAACAGCTAACAATTCTACAGCCCATATGTATATTGTAAGTCCTTTTAAATCAAATCTTAAAAATGGTGGAAAGAAAAAAACTAGTTTATTTTCTACTCATCCATCAATAGATGATAGAATTGAAGCAATTAGAAATTTGAAATAGAAATAACATTTTTATCTTACTTTTATTATGAATATTATTCTATATATTAGTAAAATAAAAGTTAAATTATATGTAAATTTAATTTTATTTTACTAATATAATTGTTATTTTTATTATATAATATGAAAAACTTGGTAGAGCTTTAAATATTTTTAAGTTCTATCAAGTTTTTTAACATAAAACTAAGTTTTAAATAAACTATATAATATTAAAAATTTTACAAGTATTTTCATAAGTTATTTTTGCAATTTCTTCTAATGATTTTTTTCTTATATCTGCTATTTTTTGTGCCATATATATAACATTTCTAGAATCATTTCTTTTTCCTCTGTTAGGCTCTGGAGATAAGTAAGGACTATCTGTTTCAATAAGCATTCTATCTAACGGTACTAAATTTATTACATCTTCTGCATTTTTAGAATTTTTAAATGTAATTGGACCTGCAAATGAAATATAATAACCTAATTTAAGAGCTTCTTTTATTAATTCTATATTTAATGGGCAACAGTGAAATACACCTTTTTTTATAACTTCATTATTTTTTAATATTTCTAATGTATCCATAACTGCTTCTCTTGTATGTATTACAATTGGTAAATTAAAATTATTAGCTATTTCTATTTGTTTTATAAAAGCTATTTTTTGTAATTTTCTTTTATTAATATCTTTTTCCCAATAATAATCTAATCCAATTTCACCTATTGCTAATATTTTTTTACTATGTTTTTCTTCATTTATAAAATCTTCTAATTGTTTTAATTCTTTAATCAATTCTTTTTCATTATTACTTATATCGTTTGGAGATATACCTGATATTGTATACATCCATTCATATTCTTTGGCTATTTCTAAGGCATATTTAGAAGATTCTAAACTATACCCTGCATTAATTATTTTACTCACTCCTGATTTATATATTTGCTTTATTATTTCTTCTCTATCATCATTAAATTTTTCATCATTATAATGAGCATGTGAATCAAATAATTCCATTTTTCCTCCATTTTAACAAATATTAATCCATTTAAATTAATTACTCAAATACTGCAACTGCACTTGCTACAGCATAGTCTTTAATATGAGAAATACTAATATCTATGTCTTTAAGTTGTAACACATTTGCAGTTTTCCTTATATTTTCTTTTAACTTTTCCACATTTATTACAGGTTTTCCACTTTCTATATTTATAACCTCTATATCTTTCCATAGTGCATCTTCTCTTCCTGTTATAAATTGTGAAATTGCTTTAAATACAGCTTCTTTTACAGCAAACCTTGCTGCAAAATGTTGATATTTTATAGCTCCAGATTTATTGCAATATTCGATTTCATTTTCTGTATAAATCCTATTTAAAAAATCATTTCCTAATTCTTCAATTGATTTTTGTATTCTGTTTACTTCTATTATATCTATTCCTGTTGTAACTTTCATAATATCTCCTACTATTTATAAAACCCCATATGGGGTTTTACTTATTTCAGACTTGCATATATTATTGTAAGAATATTTATTATTAGTATAGTAATTACAACTACTCTTGTTATTTTATTATTTTTATTTAATTCTTCAACATTATGTTTTTTATATGCAATGTCATATTGATTTTTTATTTTGCTAAATACTAAATTAATATCTAAATTATTAATCCAATATTCTTCTAATCTTTTTCCAAATTCATCATTTGTTATATCTTGTATCCATAAATTTTTTGAAAAATTTATTAATCCATCTTCTGCTTTTTTTAAGTTATTTTTAAATTCATAATTTAATTTATTTAAAAATATTTTTTTATATAAAGTTAATATGTATGTATAAAAATACTCACTCTCATATTTTTGTGGTACAATTGTAAAATTAGCCGTATTTATATTTGATGTAAGCAATACTGTACTAGTTGATGTGAATCCATATTTTATATACTGATTTTTATACATATTTTTATTATTATTTTGAGTGTATTTATCATTTATTATTTGTGAACTTTGTGGTAATATTGAACTATATTTTTCAAATATTGTATCTAATTCATCTTCACTTGTATTTTCATTCCAATCTTTTTGATCTAGACAAACATATGAATAAACAAAGAATTTGTCATTTCCAATATTGTCCCTTTTTGTTATATCTGTATTACCAGCTATTTCTTTAATAAGTTCTGTTATATCTTTTACATTTTTAAAAGAACTCGATTGAATTTTTATATTTTCATATTCCTTTAAACTATATGCTATTGAGTTTATTTCTCTAAATTTATAATTAAAATTTAGTACATCAGAAAAATTTTTTGTATTTTCTAAATTAGTTTTAAATACTAAAAAACATACTCCTGTTTTATAACAAATTATTTTTATTTCTGATATTTCAAAAAATATACCACTATCAACATCTACTTTCCCCTGTAAATTTTCTTTAATTTCATAATTAAAAATATTACAATCATGTTCTGCAAGTAGTGTTGACTTTACTGTTGAATCTAATTTATTAAAATTCTTTAAACCTATATTACTAGTCTCAAAAGACCAAAACATATAATCTCTAATATTCGGTAAAAAGTATGTATATAAATGTATATCTTTTTGCTTATCAAAAATTCTTAATTTACATTTTTTATTTCTTAATAAGTCTTGCAAATATTTTTTATATTGTTTTTCATCTATTATATATGGATATATAAAATATGTATATTGATATTTTGTCATAAGTTCCATTATTTATTCCTCCTCTTACTATTTATCAGTAAAATAGTATAAGTTTAAATCTTCTCCTAAGTGCCATTTTCCAATAAATTCTACTAAAATATTATTATTTAAATTATATGAAGGTGATACTGCTATTTGTCCTCTTGAATCTACTGCTCCCCATAATCCATCTTTTTTTATACTAGCATATCCATAATCATTTTGTTCTCTTACTTCATCATATATATAATTTACTACAACATTTCCATTTTTATCAACAAATCCATATTTTCCTTCTTCATTTTTGCTTGCAAAAATGGTATTTCCTGTTAAAATTTCAGTAGTTTTCTTTTCTTCAAATTTAAAATTATAGTATTTATATTCTTCATTCTCTCTTACTTTAATATACCCACCTTGTTCATTTACTTCAGATACTATAACATTTGATAATTTTAAGTTTAAATCTGAATCAAATAAATCAGATGTATAATTTTTATTAATTCCTTCGTAAAAATTAGCTGTGTTTCTATATACAATATTTGAATATTTAAGTTCTACTACAGTATTTCCATTTGTATTTATTATTCCATATTTAGAATTATTTTTAACTATATAATTATTACCCAAACTATATTCTAAACTGTCATATTTTATATCTATCAAAGTTTTATTATCTGCTACTGAAACCACTCCATACTTGTCATTCTTTTCTACAACTGCATTTTCAGAATTTACTGATATAATATTATCATAATTTTCTAAATACTTCTTTCCTGTAGTATCAATTACTTTCCATTTATTACTTTCTTTTACAATATAGTATTTTCCACCACAATATGTGTTTTTTATATCTTGATATTTTTCTTCAACAGCTACTGTTTTAGTATAATTAATTACTCCATATTTTCCATCTTCATTTTTTACTATATAGCCTTCTTCATATTTATTTGAAATTGGTTTTATTTCTTTGTATTTATTTTCTATAATAACAGAACCTATATTATCAATTATTCCATATTTTCCATTTTCTTTTGTTAATAAACTATTTTCTACACCTTTTAAAGCTGTAATTGAATCATATTTACAATCAGAAATTTTGTTTCCGTTTATGTCAATTATTCCATATTTGTTATCTTTTGAAACTTTTAATAAATTATTTTCATACCATAAATTATTACTACTATCATAATTTTCTATTGCTTCTACTAAATCATATTCTGTAAATATTTCTTCATTTTTTTCATTTAAAACTTTAGTATCATAAGTATCTTTACTATAATTAACATCTGTAGTACATATAAAAACAGGTTTTGAGTTATCTGGTATTACAATATATTCTTCATATATTGGTTCAATTATTACATTTCCTTTAGAATCTATAACTCCCCATTTTTGATTTGTATATACTGGAAAATATTTTAATGCAACTGCTTTTTGTGGAATACTACCTTCTTTATCAAATAACTTTTGTATTCCTAATACAAACATTATTATTACTAAAATTGCAATTAAAACAGCAAAAACTTTTTTTATATTTAGTTTTTGTTCTCCATCATATCTTTTTCCTCTACTCATAATGACCTCCAAAAACAGATATTTTTTTACATATATACTATATCATATTTAATAGGCTAATTACAACATTATTATACATTTTTTGCAAAAAGATAAAACACGCTGTTACTGTTCAGTGTAACAGCACTTTTAACTTTGCTGTATAGAAAAAAGAATTTTGAAATATTAAAAATATTTCAAAATTCTCTTTATCATTAAACTATACATTTTTAATTTATTTTTTACTTATTTTAGCTACTATAACGCTCATGTCATCTTTTTGTTTTCCAAAATCATTATCTATTGCTTCTTTAATTATAATATCTGCAATTTTCTGTGCATCATCAGTTTCTAAGTCTTCTAATAAATATCTAAGCCATAATTGTTTATTCAAATATTCTTTATTAGAATCTATTACTCCATCAGTACACATTACAAGTATGTCCCCATCTTGTAAATCATAATCATATACTACTAAATCTAATTCATTTAATATTCCAGTTGGAAGTGAAACTGATTTTAATAATTGTACATTTCTTCCTCTTTTTATATATGTTGGACAAGCACCATTTTTTATAAATTCCATGTTTCCATTATATAAATCTAAAATTTCAATATCTAATGTTGCATACATATCATCTTTGCTATTTGCAGATAATGTTGAGTTTATTAATTTTAAAGATACATCTTTTTCAAAACCTGCAGTTAATAATCTTTCTAGCATCTTTGTTGCAATTTTACTACTTTTCATAGCTTCAGGTCCTGAACCCATTCCATCACTTAATGCTAGTAAATATTTTCCATCTTGTAATTTTATTTGTAAACTACTATCTCCTGAAACTGGCGAACCACATTTAGTAGATTTTGCAGTTCCTATTTGTATGTAATATTTATCATCAGAAATATATGTAAATTTGCATATATCTCTTTCTAATCTCAATCCACACTCTTGGTTTTGTATAGTCAAGTCTTGTTTTAATACTTTATTTATTATTTTATTTATTTTCTTTATATCACATTCTGTACCATCTGTATTATTACAAGTATCAGTATAAACATCTACTAAATATCTACCAGAACTTTTTTTCTTTATTTCTATATTTTTTACTTCTATTTCTTTTTGTTCTAATAATTTAAATATTTCTTTTTTCTCCGTAGCAAATTCATCTTCTTCTTTGCTTATATCTTCCGCCATTTTAGAAATAACTTCTGATACTCCTTTTAACTGTTCAGATATATTTTTTTTGCTCTCATCAAATTTCTTTTTCCATATAAAGTTTATTTTGCTTACTCTATATGAATAGTTTATAGCTTTAACAATTTTATTTATATCTTCATTTGCTTTACTTTTTGTATTTTCAAATCCTACAATATAATTATTATTTTTTTCTAATATTTTAATTAATTCTTTTTCTGTTATTACATCATTTTTTAATAAATGTTCAAATATATCTGTTATTATTTCTTCTGTAGGATAATATAGCTCATCATATAACATATTTTCTTCTAATTGTTCTATATTTTTTTGTAATTCTTCTAAAAATATATCTATATTATTTTTTTCTTGTTCTTTTAGTTCTTTTTCATCTAAAATAGTTGCTGCTGCCTCACTATAACTTTCTGCCATATCAAATATAGTATCTGAAATACTATTTAACTTATATATTGTATCTTTGTTTTCTTCTAAATTTCTTTGGGTTGTTTCTGGTAACATTTTAGTATTACCCATTAAATCTTCTATATTTATTTCTATATTTTTAGGAATTGCTAATAATCCTAATGAAGCAATTAATATTTCTTGAAAAATTATAATTTCTGATGTATTTCCATTTGTTACATAAGCTAAAATTACATTTCCTAATATAAAGCCTACTATAACTCCTATTCTTCCTAATTTATTTAACAAACCTGCTATTAATCCGTGAAATTGCATATGCTGTAATCATTATTGGTTCTGTACCAGTTATAACTCCAAGTACTACTCCTATTGTTATTCCTCCAGTTGCTCCTACTAACATTCCATTTTTCCATCCTAATATTAGTACAATCAAAATACTTAAAATGTTTTTAATTGAAAAAGAAAAAATATTAAAACTATCAAATACTGTTACTGTTATTGCAAGTAAAAGACTTGTCCCTATTACTTCTTCAATAGTAAATGCTCTTTTTGTTCTAAAATCTATAATCATTGTTATAGAATTAGTAAAAATTTTATAGAAAATATATGTAGTCATGCTAAGCATTATACTAGTTAGCAAATCAAAAACATAAAATGTTTTAAAAAACATTGGAACTAATTGTACCAATAATGTAGCAAAAAATAAGTGCAACCCTATTTTCATTTTTTCATTTATATTTTCTTGAATTACAGGTCTTATAACTAAAATTAATGAAAAGAATACTAATGAAGTTATAAAATATATTAATAAATTATTTAATCCAAATTTAATAAATGTTCCTACTAGTGTTAAAACATATATTATTCCTATTGGCCTATTATTACTTAGTGCACTAGCCACAATTGCTAATGCAAATGGTGTTATTGAAAACATAAAATTGTTTTTATCAAAACTAACCATCGATATTAAAAATGATACTATATATAAAATTATATTTTCTTTTGCAAATAATTTTTTTAACACATCCTTTGTATTAACTTTTTTATTTTCTTCAACATATTCATTTTGATTTTTTAATGATTCCCCACTTATATTTTGGAACATAGTAACCACCTCTACTTTTTTATTTATGCATTAATGTTTTATTTTAAGTCTTCTTTTGTATTAATAGCATTTCTTAATGCTATTTTATTATAGCTTTTAAAAAAATATTTTTTTGTCACATTTAATCCATAATATAAAAAAGTTTTTTACAAAATGTGATGTGCTTTCCATATTTTCAATATTTTATGCCTATTATTTTATATCAAAATAACTTTTTTTTCAATATTTTATTGAATTATAGTAAAAAATAGCAAAAATTAGTGTTACTGTTAAGTGTATTAAATATCTGGAATATCTATTCAAAAATAGGAAGCAACTAAATTAGCTACTTCCTATTTTTTTAAATATTATTTTTTAGTTTTTAATACTTTTGTTTTTATTATTATTATTCCTGCTATAAGTACAATTAGAACAATTATTGCTGAAATAATATAAATAATTGTATTATCACCAAATGGAGTAAGTATTATAATTCTTTCTGCTCTAGAACTATCAACTTCTGCTGGTTCTTTTGTTGGATCTTGATTTCCTACTATTGAGAATGCCATTCTTCTTCCTACTGTATTACTTGTTTTAACTATTTCTACTATATTTTTATAAGTTAATTCATCTTCTGAATTATCTCTTGTAATTACTTCACTTAAAGTTAATTTTTGTGAATCTGTTTCTTCCCCTGGAGTTAATGCCTTTCCTAATTTATTAGTTGTAATTATATAATTAAATTTATTTACACTTTCTGTTAAATTTGTGTTTACTAAGTTTCCTAATAAAGATGTTTTATCTATATTGTCCCAGTCTGTATTGTCTGCATTATTTTTATCAAATTTAAAGTTATTTGATATATAATCTATTACTTGATCTGCACTTGTTGTTACTATATCAGTTCCTTTTGTTCCTATATAATAGAAATTTTTGTTATTATAGTCTTTTTCTCCAACATTTTTAACTTTAACTTCATAAGTTGTTTCTATTGTTGCACCATGCATTAATTCTTCATCCATTGTTAATTGTATTAGTCCATGGTCATTATTGTTTACAATATTATCTACTTCTTCTCTATATGAATACCTATTTTTATTTTCTTCTCCATAATAGTCTTCATATTTTTTAGTTTCTTCTAATTTTTTATAACCTAAAAGTGGTTTCTCTGCTTTTTCATCTAAGTTATATTGTTCATGTTTTCTCCATAAAACATTATTTGCTTTATCTTCTACATCAAATAATATTGTTCCATTTGCTAAAGTTACTTTAATATGTGTTACTTTTTTGTCTATTTCTAATTGTGCTTTTGGTCTTTCCTCTAGACCTAAATCTATTCCATCTAAACTATATGCAGGATTTCCACTACCTACTGTAGTTTGTGTATTTTTTTCTACTTCTACAACAATAACACCTGTTTCTGCTACCATATATGTATTTTCAGCAAGTTCTTGTTGTAAATCTTTATTTCCAGTATATGGTGATGCTAATATTTCTGCTTTATTGTTAGTTACTCCTTCTTTACTGTAATTAATTACCTCTTCTCTTCTATCCCATATATCTTTTGCATCTGATACATTTTTTCCTTCTGAAGTAGCTATATCATACCCATAACTTTTTGATTCATTTTGATTTTCTATGTCTGTATAACCGTTATAGTTTCCATCAATGTCTGTATGTTCTTTTTGTTCTATTCCTGCTTGATATGTAGTAGATTTAAAATCTTGTCCATTATATATGTCTCCTGCATTATTTCCATAGGTAAATCTTACTATATAATCTCCTGGTATATAACCACTAAATTCATAATTTCCATTATTTTTTGTTACTTGTTCTTCTTGCCATTTAATGTAGTTTCCTTTAGCAGTTTTTATTAATAGTTCAACTGTAATTCCTCCTACACCTTTTTCATCTTCTTCTCTTAATCCATTACCTATAATTGCACCATCTAAATCCTCTGTTTTAGTTCTTTCATCTTCCCAAACATTTCCATTTATTTTTCTTGATTCTTGTAATGAATTAACATTTAAAGCTGGTGCTTTATCTTCATCATCTTCTTGTGGTCCTTGTTCTTTATTATAATTGCTTGGTATAGAATCCTTATCTACTCTTCCTGCTATTACATCATTTGATGTTATCTCATAATTATTTTCTCCATAATGTGGTAATATTGTTCCTGCTTTATAATATGTTTTAAATGCTCCTATTTCTACTGCATTTTCTTTTTCTCCTAATTTTAATTTTCCATCATTATTAGAATTTAGCTTAAATGTTAAATATAAATATACTGTTTCTCCTGAAGCTTGTTTTTTACCAACATCAATTTCTAATTTATTATCTTTATTACTTAATACATTAATCTTTTCTAAGTTTTCATCTAAAAGTTTACCCTGTGCCATAGCATCTTGTAATTTATTTAATGTTTCTTCATCTGTTTTATAGTTTGTATTACTTTGCCATGATAAACCTTCTTCAAATGTAAATGTATTATCATAATAGTCATATAGTTTTGTTACATGTCCTAACATAGATTGTGATTGATTTCTTACTGCTATTTTATATGTAACATATACTTCTAGTAATTGGTTACTTACTTCTTCTTTATTATAATTTTGCCCTGTGTAGTTATAGTCTGATGGATCTAGTCCTCTTTCATAACCTCCTACAATATTAATGTTCCAAGTATCTCCTGTTTCTCCATCATTGTTTCCTATATTTCTTTGATCATAACCATATACTTGTGTTTTTCCATTTATTTTAACTGTTGCTATATATAAGTCTTTCTTTAATGCCATATCAAATTCTATTCTTCTTGTAATACCAAAGTCTATTTCTTTTTGACTATCTCCTTCTTTATATATAGCATGATATGTTACTCCATTAAATTCAACATCTTCTTCTCCTATAACAAATGTATCATATTTTGGATATGTTTGTAATCCATTTAATCCATCTGAACCAGTATATGCTGATATTCCGAATAATTCGTTTGGCATATATCTTTGTTCTGATTCCCAATTTAAATCTTCTAAAGTATATCCTTCATCACCATCTATTTCTTCGAATTTTTTGTTAAATTCATCCCTATCCTTCATGGATTCTGTTGCATTTGAATATCCACCTGCTAAATTGTTATTATATATTGTATTTTGATATTGTTGACCATTATATTCAAATTGTACATAATATTTGTCTAAAACATATAAATCAGTAAATTTATATTCTCCTGAAGCATCTGTTGTTGTTTGTGCAACTACTGTTCCATCTTCTTTATATAATGTAACAGGTATTCCTACTACAGGTGGCTCTCCTTCATCTTGCATACCATTAAGTTCATTCTCCTTACCTGCTCTTACATCTTCCCAAACATTTCCACCTAGTTCCATTATAATTTCTGTTGGTCCAAATTCTATTTCTTCTTCATATATTGTTCTTACAGCATCCATACATCTAACTGGTTGTGGGCTTCCTACTTGTTCTAAATCGAAGTCTACTCTACATCTATGTAAACTTCCTGAACTACAGCAAGAATATTCATCATTATTATAATCATCATATTCAGATATTGAAACTACATATTGATGACCAACAAAATCTGCATATACTCCTGATGCTAGCATATATTTAAATTTAACTTTTATTGATACAGATTTTATTTCTGAATCTTCTGGAACAGTAAATACAACTTGAAATTCTTCTCCTGGTTCTGGATATGTTTGTTCTTCTCTATCTACTTTATTACCATCTGGTGTAAAATAGTGAATATTACTTACTAATTTATCTCCTATTATTAATCCTGAAATAGGTATTTCTGTTCCATTATCTGCAACAACTAATATTTCTGATATTCCTCCAAAAGTTATATCTCCATAATTTCCATTATCATAATTTACTGAATATGGTCCTAATATAATTTGTTTTGAAGAACTATTTACTTTTGCTACAGCATCTCCACTACCAGATGGATTTAGTCCATCTTTTGCTTGTGAGGCATAGGCTGCATATTTTTCTGCTTCTGCAATTAGTGCTTTACCTGCATCTCCCATTCCATCATGGTCATGTGCTCCTGCACCTCCCCATATAGCATGTTGTTTAACTTCTGACCATCCACTACCATCATGAGAAACAATGTATGCATCTTTATCTGAAAGAGTTCCTTCTCCTGATTTTTTGTATAGTGGATTTGTTAACTTTCCATTTAAACTCTTATCAAATGGAACTGATGCATGAGCATGATCACCATAATATGTACCAACATACTTTGCAGCTTCATAATATGATATATCTCCCATTTTGGTATCTACCCCAGCTCCTACACAGAAGAATGGATAACCTCCATATAATGGTATATGGTGCTCGCTTTCTATTCCTGTTGGTTCAAATTCTGAGCCTGTGAAAATATTATATTTTATACCATCACCAGCGTTTAATTTTTTAGATGGAACTATTGAGTTTATTGATTCTTGTTTAAGATTAAGTATTACAAATATGGTACTAATTGCTAATAAAATTAATACAAGTATAATACTTAAGTATTTTTTCTTCATAACTCATCCTCCTTATATTTTTCCTCTTCTAATTAAACTATTACTTTTTGTTAATATTTTTTTCTTTATTCCATATATACCTAATCCTATTATAGTAGCAATACCAATAATTATTGTTATTTAAAATATTGGTCCACCTGTTACAATTCCTACTAAAATTTCTGCTTTTGATATATCATCTTCTGTTTCTTTTTTATTTCCTGGAGTTGAATCTATATCATCCACTCCAATAGGATTATATGCCTCATATATTTCTGCATTATTTTCTAAAATTCCTAAAGTATCTTCTGTTATTTTCATGCTAACAATTAAACTTACTTCTTTTTCTTCTCCTGGATTAATAATTTCATTTTCTAAACTTGTATTATATATTTCTCCTGTATTAGATAAATACCAATCTGTATTTAAATCTGTTGAAAATTTTACATCTTCTGGTAAATAATCCACTATTTTTTTAGCATATCCACTAATTTCTCCTTCGTTTTTTATAACAATTCTGTATTCAATTACAATGTCACTATTTCCAACATTTCTTTCTAATACATCTATTTTAGTTAATTGTTCTTTATTATATGAATATGTTTTAGTACCTATTGTTGGAGTTGTTAATGTGATTTTATTTATATATTTTGATAGTGATAAATCAAACTTTTGTGATAAATATAATCCAATATCTATATCTCTAACATTAGAATTTATTATTTTTATTTCATCTGATATAGCAACTAATCTTCTTTCTCCTGTAATTTCAGAATTCATAACAATTACATCTGAATTTAAAGAATCGCTAACACCTTTTGCTTTATAATCTGTTACTGAGTATTTAGATGAATCATATAAAAATACTACTATGTATTCTCCTTTTTCAAGATTTTGGAACTCATATTTACCTTCATTATTAGTAGTTGTTCTTTTTTCTTCGTTTGTTTCCTTATCTTTAACTATTTCATTATTACTATTTAATAATATTACTGAAATATTTGATAATAATTCTTCTCCATCTTCTCTTTTACCATTTTTATTTTCATCAACCCAAGCTGTACCAGATATTTTAAATCTTTGGTCAGGATTTATTGGATTTTCTGGATCTGGATTTTCTGGATCTGGATTTTCTTCTCCTCCATCTCCTGTAGTTTGATGTTTGTCTGGATCATACTCAACTATATTTGTAACTACATTACTTTTAATTTCGGAAATATTTTCTGCATAAATACTTACATCATTTTTTATTTCTTTATCATCTTTACTATTTAATAAATTAGCTTTTACTATAATTGTAACTTCTGAAGATTCTTCATATTCTAAGTATGGTATTAATATATTTATTTTTCCTTCTGATAAATTTGTAATTAATACTTCTGTATTGTTTTTTCCATATGTATATATAGCTTTTTCAAATTCTAATCCTTCTGGTACTTGGCTTACTATATTTACATTTTGTGCTGTAGCTAAACCTTTATTTTTTATATTAATTTTATAAGTTATTAATTCTCCTTCTTTTACATATTTAGGAGTTGATGTTAATTCAGAAACTTCTAATTCTGCTTTTGCTACTTTGTGTTCTGATATGTTTGAATATGTAATTTCATTTCCATTTATGTTTGCATCTGCAATAATAGAAATTTCATCCATATCTTCATTAATTTTTGTATTTACTGTTATATATTTAAACTTATCTATTTTATCTATTTGTATTAAAACATTATTTGTGTTTTCATCATATACTATGCCTTCGGTTGTTTCTTCTCCTGTTCTTCCATCTTCAATAGTTGCACTTTCACAAATTAGACCTTTAGGTAATGGGAGATTTACATTTACTGAATCTATACTTGGATTTTCAGAAATATTTTTTAATATGATTTTATATTGTATAGTATCATTTTTAGTTAAAATATTTGTTTCTGGAACATTTGATATTAATTTAAGTGCTATATTTCCCTCATTAATTTGTGTATCAAATGTGCTTGTTATTTCTGTATTATCTAATTCATCAGATTTTAATTTTGTCTCTATTTTTGCATTTACTGGATATTTATCACTTGAAAGCATTCCGTATTGTACATAAAACTCAATTTTTTTTGTTTCATTTAAATCTAATTTTCCTACTTCTAATGTTTTAGAATTTGTATTTTCATCATAAAATCCATTTCCTGGTGCATATTCTGTAAAAGTTGCTCCTTCTGGTAAATTTATAGTTATATTAGTATTATTTGAAATAACACTACCTATATTTTTTATTATTGCATTATATTTTACAATTTGTCCTTCTCTTACTTCATTTACAGTTGGTTTAAGTTCAACCGATAAATCTGGTCCAACACCTGTTGTTAATTTTAATAATGCTGATTCTTTTTCTTCTACTTTATTTCCAACTATTGATTCATTAATATAATAAGTTTTAAACATTTGCGACGTATTTTGTGAATATTTTAAGTTGTTTGGTATTTCAATTTTATAAGTGAAATCTATGTTTTCACCTTGTTTTAATGTATAATCATTAAATATAACTAAATATGCTTTTGTATTGTCTGTTATATTTTCAGTCCATTTATTATTTGCGTCTGTTAAATCTTTTGTTGCTAATGAATTTTCTGTATAATATACTTTATAATTTTTTTCATCTATATTATTTAATTTTATTCCTTCAACAACTTTAGCTGTAAATGTTGCTTCTAATTTTTCGCTACTATCTATTTCATTATTATTAGTCGTTGGGAATTTACCTAATACTGAAATATTACTAATATCATTAGAATAATTATTTATAATTTTCCCTTTTACTGTTGCTGTTCTACTATTTGAATATGCTTCAATTTCTATTTCTTTATTTTCTCCAGATAATGCTAATACTTCATTTTTATTTTCCATATAATTTGAAATACTATTTGCAAGTATTATTCCACTAGGAGATACTATTTTTACATCTGTGCTAACTTTACCTGTGTTATTTTGTGCTAGAGCATTTTTATTTGTGTATTCTAATGTAATTTTGTCTGTCATACTAGGTGCTAAATTATATACTGTAATATCTGTATTTAGTATAATTGTTGTTCCTTTATATTGATTATTTATTGTATAATCTTTTTGTATTCCTTCTAATGTAATATATATATTGTTATTTTCTTCTTCTTTTTTTACTTCTGCTTTTTTAATTTTTAGACCATTGTCCATTAATATATTTGTATTTTTTATACTTAAATCTGATATACTTTCTGGTAATTGTATTTTTAAAGTAGGGTTATCAAATAATGCATTATTTGTAGTAGATGTATCTAATATTACTCTAATTTCCACATTTTCATTTTTTATTACAGAAGATAAATTTTTTCTATCTATTTCTATACTTGCAACTGTTTCTTGTTCTTTTAATAAAATATTCTTTGTTAAACTTAGTTCATCTTGTGTTTTTATTTTTGAATTAATTTGTAATTGTTTTATTTGTTTAATTTCATTTAAAGATATATTTGAATTATTTTTTAATTCTTTTTCTATTTCTATTTGATAATTACCAATATTTTGTATTTTACTTGTTTCAATTTTTATATTTTTACCAAATGAACTAATGTCTAATACATAATTGTTGTTATCATCTTTATTAGTGTTTTTATCTATTCTAGCTAATTCTTCATCTTCTTTATTTTTTATTAAAATTATTCCATCTTCTCCTAGCATTTTTTCAAAATCACTAGATAGTATTTTTAAATTTTTATTAGATAATAAATTATTTAGTTTAATTTCTTCATTATTTTCATCTAAAAATTTCTCATCTTCTTCAATTATTTCTAGTTTATTCATTATGTCTTTGTCAATAATATTTATTGAATACTTTGCTGAAAAATTAGTACTAAAATCTTTTTGTTGTAATATATTAGCATATAAGTTTCCTTTTGAAATCTCGTTTTCCACATTTAATTGTGCATCTGTTAATATATTTACGAATTCACTAATTTCTATAGTATTTTCAATATTTTTTTCTATAATTTGATTATTATTTTCAAGTTCATTTGCAATTATTTTAGAATTAATATTTGAATTAATTTCATTTATAGAATAAATTTCTTCTCCTTCATAAAAGAAATTTAAAACATATTCACTTTTTAAAGTGTTTTCTTCTGAATTCTTTTCTCCTATTAACTTTAATTCAATAGTATCTTGCTCTGTACTATATAAATTATTATTTTCTTGCTCTAAACTATTTTTTTCAAAAACAGTTAAATAATTAGGACTAATTTCACCTAATTTTGGAACTTTAATATTTAGTTTAATATTATCATCAAAATTACTTATATTATTTATATCTATTAAAATATTAGTTTGTAAAACAATACCATATTTTTCTGCAATATGATATTTTATAGCTTTTGATGATCCATAACTTATATTTATATCATCTTCATAAGCTTTTTTTACTTCTTCTATTTCATTATCTATTGCATAAGATATTGTAAAATTACCCATTAATGTTATTAAATTAATTCCTATTATACATAATATTAATAAGATTGAAATTATTTTATTAGATTTATTTGACATAATTTTCCTCCTAAAAAGAACTTTACTATTATATTATACGATATTTTTCCAGTATTTTCAAGACTTTTTGGAATTATTGTCAATAATTGATAATTTTTGATGTAAATTAAATTTTAAAGCTATATAATGTATATTTTTTTAGTAATTTTGCAGTCCGCGTAGCGACCAAACGAGCGGGTTTTCGCGAGTGCGATTGGAGAAAACTATCAAAATAAAATTTATTTTATTTTGATTATATGGTTTCGACAACAAGGCCAAAAAATTACTAAAAAATATACATTATATAGCTTTATAGATTTTAAAATATTGTTAATGAAATCAATGCAATAAAGGATGACTTTACGCCATCCTTTATTCTATGTAATGCTTAAATTATTTTTCTTCTTTTTTAATCATTACTTTTTTTATAATTAATGCTATACCTATTACTAATGTTAATCCAATAACAATTGCTAATCCATAATAGAATTTAACTTTACCAAATGGAGTAAGTATTATAATTCTTTCTGCTCTAGCACTATCAACTTCTGTTGGTTCTCTTGTTGGATCTTGGTTTCCTACTATTGAAAATGCCATTCTTCTTCCTACGGTATTGCTTATTTTAACTATTTCCACAATATTTCTATAAGTTAAATCATCTTCTGAATTATCTCCTGTAATTAACTGAGTTAATACTAATTCTTTTGGAGATGTTTCGTCTCCTGGTTTTAAGTCTTGTTTTAAAGCTTCTGTTTGAATTATATAATTATATTTGTCTACAGATTCTTTTAGTTTGTAATTTACAAGTGTATCTTGTGGACTAGCTTCATTTATTAATTGATTCTTTTCAATTAAGTCCCATCCTTCATTTTTTGTTTTACTAAATTTAAAGTTATTTGCCACATAATCTACAATCATATCTGCACTTGTTGTTACAACAGTCTCTTCATTTCCAGAGTTTCCTAAATAGTAGAATCCTTTATTATTATAATCATATTCTCCAGCATTTTTTACTTTAACTTCATAAGTTGCTTCTATTGTTGCACCATGCATTAACTCTTCATCCATTGTTATTTGTATTAGTCCATGATCATTACTTTTAACAATTTTATCTATTTCGTTTCTATATGAATTATGTTTTTCATATAATCCATTTCCATCTTTTTCATCAGCTATATTGTATTCTTTATGTTTTATCCACATAACATTATTAGCTTTATCTTTTACATCAACTAATATTGTTCCATTTGCTAATGTTACTTTAACATTAGTTACTTTTTTGTCTATTTCTAATTGTGCTTTTGGCCTTTCTTCTAATCCGAAATCTATTCCTTCTAATGTATATGATGGAGTTCCATTACCTTCTGTAGATTGAGTATTTTTTTCAACTTCTGCAACAATAACACCTGTTTCTGCTACCATATTTGTATTATCATTAAAGGTCTTATATAATTCATTAATTTCATCTTGTGTATATGGTTCATTATATTCAGTTATATAGTATGGTGACGCTAATATTTCTGCTTTATTGTTAGTTACTCCTTTATTACTGTAATTAATTACATCTGCTCTTCTACTCCATATATCTTTTGCATCTGATACATTTTTTCCTTCTGAAGCAGCTATATCGTATCCATAAGTTGCAGTCTCGTTTTGATTTTCTGTATCTGTATATGGTTTATATTTATTATCTAAATCTGTAAAACCGCTTTCTCCAATTCCTTTAGTTTCTACTCCTACTTGATATGTAGTAGATTTAAAGTCTTGTCCATTGTATGAGGTTTTATTTTTATCTGTTTTTGTAACATTATTTCCATAAATGAATCTTACTATATAATCTCCTGGTATATAACCATCAAAATTATAATTTCCATTAGTATCTGTTTGTGTTGTTTTCCATGTATAGTATTCTCCCCCTACAGTTTTTTCCACAAGTTCAACTGTAATTCCTTCTATACCTTTTTCGGAATCTTCTCTTTCTCCATTACCAACCATAGCTTCATTTACTTTGTTAGTTCTTACATCTTCCCATACATTTCCATTTATTTTTCTTACATCATCTGTTAATTTAACATTTAATATTGGTGCCTCATCTTCATCATCTTCTTGTGGTCCTTGTTCTTTACTATAATTACTTGGTATAGAATCTTTGTCTATTCTTCCTGCTATTACTGTATCATTTCCTATTTTGCAATTATTTACTCCATAATGTGGTAATATTGTTCCTTCTTTATAATATGTTTTAAATGCTCCTATTTCTACTGCATTTTCTTTTTCACCTAACTCTAATTTTCCTTCACTGTTAGAATTTAATTTAAATGTTAAATATAAATATACTGTTTCTCCTGATGCTTGTTTTTTACCAACATCAATTTCTAATTTATTGTCTGAACTATTTGAACCAGATGTACTACTATCATTTGATACTTTAGCGTTTACTCTTTCTCCATCTTCAATTTTTCCAGTTGCAAATTTATTTTGCAACTCATCTAAAGTAGTCTTTGATTTTGTATAATTTATACCACTCTTCCAAGATAAATCTTCTATATATTCAAATGTTTCATCATAATAATCATATAGTTTTGTTACATGTCCTAACATAGATTGTGATTGATTTCTTACTGCTATTTTATATGTAGCATATACTTCTAATACCTGATTATTTCCGTTCTCTCCATTGAAATTATAATCTGATTTATCTAATCCTCTTTCATAGCCACCTACTGCATTAATCGTCCATGTATCTCCTGTTTCTCCATCATTATTTCCTATATTTTTCTCATCATATCCATATACTTGTGTTTTTCCATTTATTTTAACTGTTGCTATATATAAGTCTTTCTTTAATGCCATATCAAATTCTATTCTTTCTGTTATACCAAAATCTATTTGTAATAAGTTTTCTGCATTATCTTCTTCACCATATATTCTATCATATTTAGTATCACCAATATATGTTTTATCTGTTTCTATAGGATTTCCATCTTCATCTGTTGGATGGTAATCTTCATTCTCAACTACAGTTATTGTAAACTTTTCGTCACTTGGATATAATCTTTTTTGATTTAATCCATCTGGGCCTGTATATGCAGATATTTTAAATTTGTCATTTATAGGAATATATGTATCTTGATTTTCTAGATATGATTTGTCATATCCGTCATCTATTCCATCTATTTCTTCAAATCTTAGATTAAATTCATCTCTATCATTTGTTGATTCTGTTGCATTTGAATAACCTCCTGACAAATTATCTTCATATATAGTGTTTTCATAATGTTGTCCATTATATTGAAATTCCACATAATATTGAAGCATTGGATTTAATTTTTCAAACAAATAATTTCCTTCAGCATCTGTTGTTGTTATTGTTTGTTTGTCATATTTATCTTGTGCAATATTTCCATTTGCTTCATGAAGTATAACAGTTATTCCTTCAACTGGTAATTCTTTTTCATCAAACTTACCATTTACAACATTTTCTTTTCCTGATTTTAAATCTTCCCAAACATTTCCACCTATTTCTATAGTTGGATCATACCCTTTTTCTTCTTCTACAGGAATTCTTATTTGATATTGTGCTACTCTATGTATTACAAATGGATTTATTCCTATTAAAGGTTGTTCTGCAATCTCTTGCATAGCATCTGCTCCTGGTTTTACATATTGATAGCAATCCTCAATATGTGTCTTTGTTCCATCTATATATTTATAATGAGATTCATCTTTACAATTACTAGGATTTTTACAATTTTCTTCTACATGTACTTTATTAGTTATACTTTCTTCCCATATATGACGATGATTGCTTCCTTTATCCACATATAATCTTTGTGAATAACTTACTCCATCATAATGAAATACTTGTGCATAATATTCATCCCATTCATATGTTACAGTTATTGTTATATAATCACTTTTAAAAGCATCTCCTGCTCCAGAGAATGAAAGATTAAATTCAGAACCAGTTTTTGGATATTCACTAAAACTATGTGATACATTTCCTCCACCTATATCATAAGATATATCTGTTACTTGTCCAAATCCACCTGTAGATGGATAATCAATACTAAGTGGTCCTACTGAATAACTTTGTGAGTTTCTGTCAACTTTAGTAGTACCTCCATAAGAAATGTTAACTGCTGGATTTCCTTCTGCGTCTTTATTTAAACTATTATAAAAATCACTATAAGAATTTGCTTCATTTACTTTTTCTTGAAAACCTTTAGCATATTCTTCTCTTGGATCTCCTGCTGCTGCATAATCCCCTGCACTTTGTGCTGGATTTCCTTCATTTACAATTCCATCTACTGCATTATTCCAAATAGCTTCTTGAACATACCCAGAAAATTCAGAACCTGCTTGATTAAATAAATATGCTGCTGAACCTTCCACTATTTCTTGTCCAGACAAAGAATAATATGCTTTAGTATTAAGTCCTCCTCCTTCTGCTCCTCCTGTTATTCCATTTAACTTACTTTCAAGTGCACTAACATCAGAACCTGATACATATGTACTAGTATTTGGAACATGTGTTTTGCCGCCTGTAGCTAACCAACTACTAGCTTTACTTTGCAATTCTTCTTTTGTTATTCCTTCTACTTTTGGTGCAGTTCCTCTAGATACACAATATAATGTCATTCCATCTGTTTTTGGTACTTGATATCCGCTACCAGCATATTCTGTAGATACATTTAAATCAGTTGGTGGTTGTGTAAGATAATCGTTTACATAATCTGGTACAAAATATGTTTTAGCTTTTAATATAATTTCATTAATATCTTTTTTATCAATTTTTAAATATACAATAATCATCATACAAATACTTAATACTACTGTAAATATTATTAAACTCTTTTTTCTATTCATTCTCTCACCTCCTATTTACTATTTTTTAAAACAAGTTTTTTTATTCCATATATGCCAAATGCTAATATTGTTAAGATACCTAATGTAATTGTAATATACATTATAACTTTACCTGTTACTAGTGCTACAACAACTTCTGCTTTTGACATATCATCTTCTGATTGTGCTTTATTTCCTGGTGTTGAGTCTATATCTTTTAATCCTTTTTCATTATATGCTTCATAAATTTCTGCACTATTACTTAAAATATCTAAATTACTTTCTGTAATTCTCATTGTAACAACTAAAGATATTTCTTTAGATTCACCTGGATTGATAATATCATTTTCTAGACTTGTATTACATATACTTCCATTTTCTAATAAATACCAATCTTTATTTAAATCTGTTGAAAATTTTACTTCATCTGGTAAATAATCTATAATTTTTTTTGCATAACCAGGAATTGCTCCTTCATTTGTAACTACAATTTTATATGTAATTGCTACATCGCTTTTGCCTAGATTTTTTCCTAGTACTTCAACTTTACCAATTTGTTCTTTATCATAATCATATGTTGCTGTTCCAATTGTTGGTGTTGTTAAAGTAATTTTATCTAAATATTTATCAAGTCTTAAATCAAACTTTTCTTCTACATATAAACCTATGTCTATATCTCTAATACTTGAATCTGTTACTTTAATAATATCAGAAATTCCCACTATTCTATTTTCTCCATCAAGTTCTGTCATTGTCTCTGTAGCATCTGAATTTAGTGAAGTATCAACATCTTTTGCTTGATATGTGGTAATATTATATTTACCTGCATCGTATATAAACATTACCAAATACTCTCCTGGTGCTACATTAGTAAATTCATATTTACCTGTTTTATCTGTTTTTACCCTTTTTTCTTCATTAGTATTTGCATCTTTTACAATTTCATTATTGTTTTTATACACTAATACAACTTCTATATCTGATAATAATTGTTCTCCTTCTTCTCTTTTTCCATCAATGTTATTATCTAACCAAGCTGTTCCAGTTATTCTATATTTTGATGTAGGTTTATCTCCTCCACCTGATGGATTATCTGGTGCATCATGTTTAGGATAATTTGGATCATCTGTAACATAAAATGTAATTTTATTTGATTCCATTTTATCAAATCCTTTTGCATAAACAGTTGCAATATTTTCTATATCTTTTTCTTCTCCATTATATAAAGCTAGTGCTTTTAATGTAACAGTTATAGAAACTTTTTCTCCTATTTTTATCATAGGTATATTTATTTTTAATTTATTATCTGAAACTGTTTTTATTGTTTGATCTTTTAAATTTATGTGATATTCTGCTTTTACAAATTTAGTTCCATCTGGAATAACATTTTCTATTATTGCATTTTCAATATCTATATTACCAATATTTTTTATATTTAGTTCATATTTAAATTCTTGTCCATCTTTTATATTTTTATTAGTAATTGCTTTTTGTTCAAAATCTATTTTTACTTCTTCTACTTGATATTCTACTTCATTTGAAAGATGTATATTTCCGTTTACTGTTGTTTTTGCAGATAATTTTATAGGTCCAATTACCTTTTCTATTTCTAAATCAAATACTATGTATTTTGTAGTTAATGGTTTTATATTATCTATTTTTACTACTAAATTTTGATTATTTATTTCTACACCTGTAGTATCTGCTTGTTTATCTAATAAGCTATCTAATTTTCTTACATTAGAATATTTTGTTCCTTCATTTAGAGGAATAGTAACAACTATATTTTCTAATGTAGTTTCTTCACTTACATTTCCTATTTTTACTGTGACTTCAGATTTTTCACCTTTTGTTAGTATTGTACTTCTATCTTTCCAATAATTAATTTCTGTTTTAACATAGCCTTCTAAAATGTTTTGTTTAAAATCTGCAGATTTTAAGCTTCCATTTATATTATCTGCTGTTACACTAAAATTGTTTATTAATTCTACTGGCTTCTCATTGTTGTTTTGATGAATGATTATTTCATATTCTTTCTTTACTGTTTCATTTTTTGATATATTTCCTACTTCTATTACTCTTAAAGAATCTGCTTGTTCTTCATATGAGTGTCTTGTTTCATTAAATATTATATGATTTGTTCCCTCTGGAGCAGTAATATTAATTTTTACATTTTCTGCTGTTTTCTCCCCTACATTTTTTACTGTTGCTATATATTTAACTATTTGATATTCTCTTACATTTCCATTTTGTTCTACATTTGAAGATAATGAAACTTCAAGTTCTGCACCTTCTCCTGTAGATAATCCTATAATAGCAGATGTTTTTGTTTCATCCTTTGTTTCTATATCTGAAACATTTTTGAAAAATACTTTATACATGTTATATGCATAATTATTATGTGATAAATTTGCTGGAACTTCCATATTATAATAGAAATCTATTTTACTTCCTGGTTGTAATTCATAATTTTCTAAAACAATTAAATATGATTTAACTGCTTTTAAGTCTGATGGTCTTTCTGTCCAAGCATTTGAAGAATTTTGTAAGTCTTTAGTTGCATTACCATTTGTTGAATAATAAATTTTTACATTTTCTGCTGGAACTTCATTCATTGTTATATTGCTTTTTAAATTTATATCAAAAGTTGTTCCTAAATCTGCGTTTGTATCTAAATTTTTATTACCTTTAAATGGTAGTCTACCTAATACTTCAATTTGTGTTATTTTATTTTTATAATTATTTATTATAGTTCCTGTAGATTTTACTTCTCTTGAATTAGAATATATATCAATAATTCCAGTTTTGGCTTCATCTGTCATTGATAAAATATTTTCTTCAGTATCCGAATAATTTTCCACCCCTATTGCACTAACTACCCCTGTAGGAGCTGCAAACTCTACTTCTTGTGTTGATATTCCAACTCCATTGTTTGCTTGTGTATAAACATTACAATTCTCATTTGTATATCTCATAACTATTTGACTTGTTAAATTTGGAGTTAGTGGTTCTAATTCAATATCTGTATTTATTACTATAGTTGCTCCTTCAAATGATTTATTTGTATTATATTTTGTTTGAGTTCCTTGTAATTCTACATTTATTACTTTTTTGCCATTTGTTTCTTTTAAATCTATTTTAGAAATTTTAAGTTCATCATCAAATAGTATGTTATATTCTTTAATATTTATATTTTTAATATATTCTGGTAATTCTATTTGAAGGGTTGGATTTTTAAATAAACTGTTTTGTGTGTTAGTTGTGCATAATATAGCTTTTAATTCTACATTTTCATTTTTTATTACTGTAGATAATGTATCATTACTTATTGAAAGCTTTGCTTCTGAAACTGGTTCTTGTAGTTCTATAGTATTTTCTTTTGTTTCTTCTACTAAATTTGAAGTTCCTACTAAGCTCATTTTTATTTTATTAAAACTTTGCATTTCAACTTTAGAATAATTCTGTTTTCCTTTAATAGCTTTTTCAATTTCAAATACTAATTTCCCTTCTGATATTGGTTTGCTTGTTCTTATTGTTAATTTATTATTATTTAAATTTGAAATATCTAATACGTAATTATTTTCTTCTGTTTTTGTTTCTTTATTTATTACACCAATTTTTTCATTTAGTTCGTTAAAAATTTCTACTAATCCATCTTCTCCTAATATATTAATAAAATTATCTTTATTTACTTTAATATTTTTATTATATGTATTATTGTAATCAGCTTTAGTTGTACTTTTACTTGTATTTTCTGTTGATTCATAATTATCATATTCTTGTTCTATTTGAATATAGTCTACTAAATCTGCATATGCTATATTAGCAATATAATTATATACATAAGTTTTGTCTTGCTTATTGCTTGAATCATAATTAGCATAAATCTGACCTTTTTGTATTGTAT
>CALXYR010000004.1 GCA_944393025.1 uncultured Clostridia bacterium
TTACAAATTATGTTTTGTGTAAAAATTATTTCCATACTTATATATTTCATTTGGAAGTTACTTTTAAAATTTTTGATCATAAATAATTTATGTCAATTTAGTCAAATATGTTGATATTTTTCTTATTTAGTGATAAAATATTATTGTTTTTAATAAAGCATTGATAAAAGATTAGTAATAAAACCAATTTTATTTAGAGAGGCTATGGTTGGTGAAAATAGCATAAAAAGTTTTATGAATCTACTTTTAGAGCTTCTTATGAAAATAAGACCGAGTAATGCTAGGTTACAAGCATTTTAAAGTTGTCAATTAATTTTGAATAATTAAGGTGGTACCGCGACTATTTCGCCCTTATGCTTTTTTGCATATGGGATTTTTATTTTATTAGGAGGTATTTTATATGATAGACATTAAGTTTTTAAGAGAAAATCCAGATTTAGTAAGAGAAAATATTAAGAAAAAATTCCAAAATCACAAACTTATTTTAGTAGATGAAATTTTAGAATTAGATAAAAAAAATAGAGAAACTAAATTAAATGGTGATGAACTTAGAATGAAAAGAAATTCTTTAAGTTCTGAAATTGGAAATTTAATAAGAAATGGAAAAAAAGATGAAGCAGAATCTATAAAGTCACAAGTTCAAAAAATAAACATTGAATTAGAAAAAAATGAAAAACTCGAATTAGAATATTCAAATGCAATCACTGAGAAAATGATGAAAATTCCTAATATGATACATGAATCTGTACCAATTGGTGAAGATGATAGTAAAAATGTAGAAATAGAAAAATTTGGTGAACCTATAGTTCCTGATTATGAAATACCATATCATGCAGATATTATGGAAAATTTAAATGGATTAGACTTAGATTCTGCGCGTAGAGTTGCTGGAAATGGTTTTTACTATTTAATGGGAAATATTGCAAGACTTCATTCAGCAATACTTTCTTACGCTAGAGATTTTATGATTAATAAAGGTTTTACTTATTGTATTCCACCATATATGATTCGTAGTGATGTTGTTACAGGTGTTATGAGTTTTGAAGAAATGGATGCAATGATGTATAAAATTGAAGGTGAAGATTTATACTTAATTGGAACCAGTGAACATTCAATGATTGGAAAATTTAAAGGTCAAATTCTTCAAAAATCTAATATGCCATATACTATGACATCTTATTCACCATGTTTTAGAAAAGAAAAAGGTGCTCATGGAATAGAAGAGCGTGGTATTTATAGAATACACCAATTTGAAAAACAAGAAATGATAGTTGTATGCGAACCTGAAGATAGTTGGAAATGGTATGATAAATTATGGTCATATACAGTAGAATTATTTAGGAGTATGGACATTCCTGTTAGAACTCTTGAATGTTGCAGTGGAGATTTAGCTGATTTAAAAGCTAAAAGTTGTGATGTTGAAGCTTGGAGTCCTAGACAAAAAAAATATTTTGAAGTTGGAAGTTGTTCTAATTTAACTGATGCACAAGCGAGAAGATTAGGAATTAGAATTAAAGGTGAGAAAGGAAATTATTTTGCACATACTTTAAATAATACTGTTGTGGCTCCACCTAGAATGCTAATTGCTTTTTTAGAAAATAATTACAATAAAGATGGAAGTATCAATATTCCAGAAGTACTTCGCCCATATATGGGTGGAATTTGTAAATTAACACCTTAGATTTAAATGTCATTTTAAAGTTCAAAGTATTAAAAGAAATGGAGTTATTTATGATAATTAAAAATCCTAAATTTACAATATCAGCTGTAAGTCCTAAACAGTATCCTAATGATACACTTCCTCAAGTAGTATTAGTAGGAAAGTCAAATGTTGGTAAATCATCTTTTATTAATACTATGGTTAATAGAAAAAAACTAGCACGAACTAGCAGTGAACCAGGAAAAACTAGGCAAATAAATTTTTATAATATAGATGATAAATTTTATTTTGTAGATTTACCTGGTTATGGCTATTCTAAAATGTCTAAAAAAGAACAAATTAAAGTTGGTACTTTTATAGAAGAATACTTAAATAAAAGCCAAAATATATCTTTAATTATATTTTTATTGGATATAAGACATTTACCAACCGAAAATGATAAATTAATGTATCACTATATTATAAACAGTGGTAGACCATGTGTAATACTTGCTAATAAAGCAGATAAAATAGCTATTACAAAAGTAGAACAAACTGTTGAAGATTTGCAAATGGAACTAAATCCATTAAAAGATTTAAGCTTTCTAGCATTTTCTTCTGAAAGAAAAATATATTCTGAAAGTGTCTGGGAAATAATAGAAAAACACATACTAACATTATAATAAATTAATATTATTTACTAATTAAATTATTTAAGTATATGCTTTTAGCTATTTAGGTTATTAAGCTAATAAACACTGACATAATATATTATATAACATTGACTTTATGTAACTTTTGTATTATACTAATATTATGTTCAATAAGAACTATGCAATATCTTATTTGTTCTATTGAATAAATAAAAAATTTGGAGTGAAATCATATGGCAAAAAAGAAGAACTCTGCTAAAAAAGGAGACTTGAAAATTGAGTTTAAATCTTCGGAATTCATGCAAAGTTTTATCTTAAGCCTAAGGGAGTTTTTCCCTGAGGCTAAGTTCAAAGAAAATAACAGTTCTACTTTAACTATTTGGGCGGATAACAATTTGATTTCTGAAATTCGGATTCTTTCTGAAAGAGCTTGCTTCCAGCGTACGAAGCTTTCCGTGTTCACTCCTTGCTGATTTTTTCAGTTTTTAAAAAATGGTGTCCTTATGTCAAGGACACCATTTTTTTATTGTATAGCAAAAATCGACTTTTTATTTAAAATTTCAGTATTTTTAATGATTTTTGCTATACAACAAGGTTAGGCATCCTTAGACTGTCCGAGCGAAGCGAGTGACATGTATTTCGCACTTGCTTCAGAGGAATACTTGGCGAAATGCCTTTCTTATTGTATAGCAAAAATCGACTTTTTATTTAAAATTTCAGTATTTTTAATGATTTTTGCTATACAACAAGGTTAGGCATCCTTAGACTGTCCGAGCGAAGCGAGTGACATGTATTTCGCACTTGCTTCAGAGGAATACTTGGCGAAATGCCTTTCTTATTGTATAGCAAAAACCGACTTTTTTCGTGATATTTTAGTACGCTTATCTATTCTTGCTATATAAAAATGTTTAATTTTCTTAAATAATCTTTACTGTATTTTAGTATTTTAATTAACTATTTTCTACTTTTTTTACTATCATTTTCAATGCTTTTGGTCTTTCTATCATTATAGTATGTCCACACCCCAAGCATTTTAATTTAAAATCTACTCCAACTCTAGTTACTTCCCATAATTTACTTCCACAAGGATGCTGTTTTTTTGTTCTTACAATATCTCCTATATTGTATTCCATATAAATTACACATCCCCTTTCTTTGATAATATAGACTTTTCTATTTTGATACTAATTTTTAGCTATTGCTTTTTCTAATCTTTTTATTACACTATCTTTTCCTAATACTTGCATTATTTCATACATGTCTGGGGTATTTTGTCTTCCTGTTAAAGCTATTCTTAAAACAGTACTTATATCTCCTACATGCCCTGGCCATTTTTCTGGATTTTCTTTAAATTCTTTTACTTCTCTTGCATAGCCACATTTTTCTGCAAGGTCTTTTATTTTATTAAACCATGTATCTTTTTCATCATTAATATCAAAAAATTCATTAATGTATGCTTGTAATATTTTATTTATTTCTTCTTTATTATTTATTTTTACATATTCATATACAACATTTTCATTTAAAAATTTATTATCAAACATATATACTATAGAATTTTTAACATCAGACCATTTAGAAATATCTTTTCTAGGTTTTTTATTTCCTCTTTCAATTCCAAATACTTTTAAAGAATATTCTTTATCTTGTAGTAATTCTTCTAATTCCTTGTCATACTTTTTTGCCCAATTTAAAGAATTTTCATACACTTCTTCAGCTGTCATTTTTGATATAACTGTTTTTCCTATATCTAATAATTTTATCATATCAAATAATGCACCACTTACACTCATTTTGTTTAATTGGAAATCAAATTCTTCCATATCTTTATCCGGATTTGCTCTTCTCCAATTTTCAAAAGTAGAGTTTGCAATGTTTAGTAAATATTCCTTAACAGCATTTACTGGTATACCTTCCTCTTTATAGTACGAAACTGCTGCTTCTGGGTCTTTTCTTTTACTTAATTTACGCTTATTCCCATTATCATTTTTCATGATTGGAGATATATGAGCATATTTTGGAGCTTTAAATCCTAATTCATGGAATAATTGTAAATGTAATGCTACTGAAGATAACCATTCATCACTACGAATTACATGAGTAGTTCTCATTAAGTGATCATCTACTGCATGTGCGAAATGATATGTTGGTAGTCCATCTGCTTTAATTATTACTATATCTTGATCATTTTCTGGAAAGTCTACATTTCCTTTAATAATATCATGGTGTTTTATTTTTCTATCTTCTCTTCCTGGTGATTTAAAACGAATTATATACTTTTCTCCATTTTTTATCTTTTCTATAGATTCTTCTACAGTAAGATTTCTACATTTTGCCCATACTCCATAATATCCAGGTCTTATTTTAGCAGCTTCTTGTTTTTTTCTAATTTCTTCTACTTGTTCTGATGTGCAAAAACATGGATAAGCTTTTCCTTGCTCTAATAAATATTTTGCATAAGCTTCATAAATGTCTTTTCTTAAAGATTGCTTATATGGTCCATATTTTCCTATTTCTTCTGTTTCTGTTATCATTCCTTCATCTGGTACCATATTAAAATCTTTTAAAGAGTTTACAATACCTGTTACACCATTTTCTACTTCTCTTTTTTGATCTGTATCTTCAACTCTTAAGAAAAATACACCTTTTGTCTTTTTTGTCATTTCAAGTGCAACTAAAGCTTGATATAATCCACCAATATGAACAAATCCTGTTGGACTTGGTGCAAATCTAGAAACTATTGCTCCTTCAGGTAAATTTCTTTCTGGATACTTTTCTTCATAATATGATATTTCCTTTGCATTTGGAAATATTAAATCTGCTAAATCTTTATAATTCATAACTTTCTCTCTCCTTATTTCTTACACTTCCATTATAATTGGTAATATCATTGGATTACGCTTTGTTCTTTGAAAAATATAATCTCTTAAATCATCTTTTAATGTTGATTTTATTGTAGACCAATCTCTTATTCCTTCTTCTTCAAAGGTTCTAACTTCTTGTTTTATTACTCTTTTCACATCATCCATTAAAGTTTCTGATTCTCTTACATATACAAATCCTCTTGAAACCACATCTGGCCCTGATATTATTTCTCCTGTAGATTTGTCCATTGTCATTACTATTACTATTAATCCATCTTGTGACAAATGTTGTCTATCTCTTAATACTATATTTCCTACATCTCCTATTCCTAAACCATCAACTAATATTTTTCCTGATGGAACTGATGTAGTTATTTTAGCTTCTTTTTTATTTAATTCTAATGTTTTTCCATTTTCTAATATAAATATATTTTCTGTTGGAATTCCCATTTTTTTTGCTGTTTCCGCATGTGCTTTTAATTGTCTATATTCTCCATGTACAGGAATAAAATATTTTGGTTTTGCAAGAGATATTATTAATTTTTGTTCTTCTTGACATGCATGTCCAGATACATGAATATCTTCTAATGCACTATATATAACTTCAGCACCAATTTGCATTAAATCATTTATTACATTTGAAACCAATTTTTCATTTCCTGGTATTGGTGTTGCTGAAATTATAACCATATCATTTGGTGTAATAACTACTTTTTTATGTTCTCCTGCTGCCATTCTTGTTAATGCTGACATAGTTTCACCTTGACTTCCTGTAGTTATAATTACTAATTGTTCATCTGTATAATTTTTAATTAAATCTATATCAATAAACATATTTTCTGGTGCATCAATATAGCCTATTTCTCTTGCAGTATTTATCATATTTATCATACTTCTACCACATACTGCAATTTTTCTATTATGCTCTTTTGCTGAATTTACAATTTGTTGAACCCTGTGCACATTTGAAGCAAATGTCGCTACAACTATTCTTTTTTTATTATTTTGAAATAATCTATCAAAAACATCTCCAACAGTACTTTCAGACATTGTATAACCTTTTCTTTCAGCATTTGTACTATCTGACATTAATGCTAAAATTCCTTTATTTCCTAATTCTGCAATTCTCCCTAAATCCATAATTTGATCATCTATTGGTGTATAATCCACTTTAAAGTCTCCAGTATGCAATACCACTCCTACTGGTGTATGAATTGCAAGCATAACAGAATCTGGTATACTATGACTGCTTCTGATAAATTCTATTTTAATGTTTCCAAAATTAATTGTTTGTCCTTGTTCTACTATATTTAATTTAGTAGATGAAAGTAAGTTATGTTCTTCTAATTTGTTCTTTATTAAACCAGCTGTTAATCTAGTTGCATAAATTGGTATATTGATTTTTTTAAATATATATGGTATAGCACCAATGTGATCTTCATGTCCATGTGTTATAACTAATCCTTTAATTTTATCTTTGTTTTTTTCTAAGTATGTTATATCTGGTATTACTAAATCTATTCCTAGCATATCATCTTCTGGAAATTCTAATCCACAATCTACTAATATTATTTCATTTTCGTATTCAAATACAGTTATATTTTTTCCTATTTCATCTAATCCGCCTAAAGGTATAATCTTTAAGTTATTTTTCTTAAATTCAAATTTATTAGTATTAGATTTTTTCTTTTTATCTAAAGATTTTATTAACATATCTTCTTTTTTTATATCTTGTAAGTTATTTTTTCTAATTCTGTTCTCTTTTCCATCTTCACTTTTATTGGCCTTGTTTATTCTTCTAGTCATGTTTTTCTTTTCTTCTAATTTTGCATATTCCTTCTTTTCCATTATCTCATTTTTTTTCATATAATTATTTTCTCCCATCTTTTATAATTTATTGTATATATTTAATAATATAATACTAAAAGTTAATTTATATACAAATTCTAAAATAATAATTATTTCTATTAACAATAAAACTAGCTAATTATAAATATAAAATATCTTACTATTTATTTCATACTATTACTATACATAGATTTTACTTTACAAACATAAGCAAATAACAATGTAAGTAAGATTTGTTATATACTTTTATTTTTTCTTATGATATAAAATAAAAGTAGCTTATAAATATTATAAACTACTTTGCTAAAACATCAGTAAAATATTTTATTTATACTTTAGCATAAAATACATAACATACTAAATATATTTTCCGCACCATAAGTATGTTTCTATTTTATATTATCTAAATTTTATAATCCGCTTCATAATTTACAATATCATAATATATTTTAATTATATATAAATCTCTTCTTTACCTTATTTTGGTAACAACTGTAAATTATTATACTATTTTTTTTTATTTTTGTCAACTATAACTGCACCTATTAGACCTGCATCATTTTTAAATTCAGATAATAATATATCTGGCATACTATCTTTATTAAATTTATATTTTCTTAAATTCATTTCTTCAACTAATTTTTCATAAAATATTTCTTTAAAAAATACAAAACTTCCTCCAAAGCAAATTGCTTCTGGTTCAAATATATCTATAATATTTGAAAGTCCTATAATTAAATTATTTATAAATTCTTCTATTAAATTATTAATTTTATTATCTTTAATATTTTCCTTTATTTTTTCTAATATTTCTTCTGAAGAAACATCTTCTAAATTTAATATATCTTTTGTTTTGTCCTTAAATCTTTTTATAGAACAATAAGTTTCAAAGCATCCTCTTTTTCCACAATTACATATATTTCCATCTTTTTGTATTATCATATGTCCTAATTCAAACCCATTATTTTTTTTATTTTTTAATTCTTTTCCATTTAAAAATACTGCTGAACCTATTCCTGTTCCCAAACATAGGAATACAGCATCTTTATATGGTTTTAATGCTCCATATTTAAATTCTGCAATTCCTGCAGATTTTGCATCATTTTTTATGTCGATTTTTATTTTATATTTTTCAAATATTTCTTTAAAATTTAATTTTTCTATTCCTAAATTAACAATATTATTTATATTTAATTCTTCTGTATTCGGATTTCCAGGGCCAGCTATACCAATTAATTCAATTTTATTTTTTTCTTTAAATTTATTTATGTAAAAATCAATTATATTTAATATATCATGCTCTATATTTTTATGCTTTTCTATTGGTATTTCTATTTTTTCTATAATCTTGTTTTTATTATTAACTAATGCAAATCCTATATGACTTCCACCTAAATCTACTCCTATTTTCATATTTACCTCTCTATTTTAAAAAAATAATACTATTCAAAGAGAAAATTAATATATTTCTATGAATAGTACTATTTTATTATATTTTATTACATAGTTATATCTATGTCTAAATCTACAGATTCGAATATCCAGCCACCCATATATAATTGTATACATGGTACAATTACTACTATTACTAGGAATATTAAAAATATACCTACTATAGAATATACAACTTGTGGTAGCACTGCCATAACTTTTTGTATTAAATTATTAATATCCATTTCCATATATTCTACTAATTTTCTCATCATTTCTATTAAATCTGTTTGCATTCCTATTTTTAACATTTCTGTCTGCATTGATGAAGATAATCCAGAATTTTCAAATGGTTCAATCCAAGATGCACCAATTAATATATTATTAATTGCTGTTTCGATAATTGATAACATAACATAATTTTTTACTACTGCCTTACTTACATCTAATGCTTCTTGAATTCTCATTCCATTTTCAAGATTTAATAACATTGCTCTCATAAATCTTGAAAAATCCATTGCATAAATTAGTTTTCCAAATATCGGCATTTTATATTTGAAATAATCAAAATCATATCTTCCCTTTGGTGTTTTAATATATACTATTACTCCTCCTATAACTGATGAAAATATAATTACAGGTATATACCATACATTTATTAGTCCATTACAAAAATCTACAAACCATAATGTTATTTCTGGAAGTGTCTGAGTTGTTCCTGATTGTGCAAATGCTTCTTGAATTAATGGTATTATATATGCTACACCAAATATTAATAATCCTAAAATTGCCAATAATTGTAATACATTAGGAATTATTATTTTCTTTAATCTTGAACTTGTAAGATCAACATCTTCCAAATACTTTACAGCTTGTTCTAAAGATTTTTCAAGAGAACCAGACATTTCTCCAACTCTTATCATATTAATATATATATATGGAAATATATTAGAATAATACTCCATTGTTGTATACATATATTCTCCTGATTCAACACCAGCTAATATATCTTGTAATATACCTCTTAGTGATAAATTGTCTGTACTTTCTATAATTGTACTTAATGCATGTATATTATTAAAATTTGCTTTTTTAAGTAAGTAAAAATTCTGAGTAAATATAATAATATCTCTAGTGGTTATTTTTTCTTCTCTTGCCAAAGCAATATTTATTCTCTCTTTTAAAGTTGGTTTAGCTTTTAATCTTCCTTGCATTATATTGGCTGAATTTGCTTGTTTCATAATGTCATCGATATCTAATATATTTCTTCTATTAGCTTTTGCTTTTTTGCTTTTATAACCAACTTGTGTAATACTTATTGGCATTAATCCGTTATTTTTTAATTTCTTTATAAGGTTATTCCTATTTACATCTTCAACTCTATTCCTTACAACTTGTCCATTTGATGTTATTGCTCTATAAATATATTCAGGCATTTTTCCTCCTTTCCAATAAAATTTTAATAATTTTATTGCTGTATTCTATTTGTTTTTTCTTTATTTATTTTTAATTGCATTATAGTTCTATTTAAAATTTCTATATTTTTTTCCTCTATTTGTGCCTTTGCTTGTTCTAATGTTATTACATCATTCACAAAAAGCTCTGCTATTGAATTAATTAATCCTATACTTCCTTTTTCTGAATTACTTTGTATCGCATCTTCTATTTCAGATACACTGATTTTCTCTTTTCGTATTATTCCAGCTACTATATTATCTACAACCATAACTTCTGGAACTAAAACTAACTCATTTTTTTTGTCAGGTAATAGTCTTTGTGAAATTACTAATTTTAACAATGAAGAAATTAAATATTTAACTGTTTGTTGGTCTCTTATTTCATAAAAGTTTACCATTCTATCTATTGTTTCTGCACATGATTTTGTATGAAGTGTACCTATTACTAAATGCCCTGCTTCTGCTGTTTCAATTGCTGCTTCCATAGTTTCTCTATCTCTAATTTCTCCTATTACTAATATATCACAATCTTCTCTTAAACAGTTTTTTACACCATCACTATAATTTAAACAATCTCTACCAGCACCAATTTCTTTTTGTACTACTATTGACTTTTTACTTTTATGTTTATATTCAACAGGACTTTCTAATGTAAGTATTTTTTTATTTTGATTTTCATTTATTTCATTTATAAGAGCATTTAAAGTAGTAGTTTTACCTGAATTTGTCTTACCTGTGACTAATATTAAACCTTGTGGTTGGTATGTCATTCTTCTTACTATATCTGGTACACCTAAGTCTTTGTATTTTGGTAATTCACTTTTTATTAATCTTAATGTAAATATTGGTACATCATCTGCTAGTGAAATGTTTACCCTTAATCGTATATCTTCATACTCAAAAGAAGTATCTAATCTTTTAGTTTCTTTAAATACTTTATCTTTATCTAAATTTCCTCTTACAAAATAATCATATATGTCATACATATCATCTACTGTAAGAACTGAAGGAGTTTCAAATTCAATTAATTGTCTTCTTATTCTAAGCATTGGCTTTAAGTTACATATTAAATGAATATCAGATGCATCCTTTTTTTTTGCAACTTTTAAAATTTCATCAATGTCTATCATTGGTTACCTCCTAAATATTAATATATAGCTAATTTATTATTTAGTTCTTGCATATTTGTTATTCCATCTAACATTTTATATATTCCATCTACAATTAATGGAACATATCCTGATTCTAATGCACTATTTCTTATTTCTATTGCAGATTTATTATCTACAATTAATGTTCTTAATTCATCATTTAAAATAAGTATTTCAAATATACCTATTCTTCCAAGATAACCAGTATTATTACATTTTTTGCAACCAACTGCATCAAATGTTTTTTTGCCATTTAAATCAAACTTTATTCCATATTTATCACCAATTTTATTTATAATTTCTTTTTCCTGTTGTGTATATTCTCTTTCTTTTAAACAATATGGGCAAAGCTTTCTTACAAGTCTTTGTGATACAGATGTTGCTAATGTACTAGATATATCATAATTTGAAATTCCCATTTTTCTAAGTCTAGTTATAACTTCTATTGCATCTATTGTGTGAATTGTAGATAATACATAATGTCCTGTTTGTCCTGCTTGCATAGCAATTTCTGCTGTTTCTTTATCTCTTATTTCTCCCACTAGTATTATGTCTGGGTCTTGTCTTAAGACTGTTCTTAAAGAACTTGCAAATGTTATTTTTGGATCAACTTCAATTTGATTTAATCCATTAATTCTTATTTCAACAGGATCCTCTATTGTTGTAATATTTATTTCTGGTCTATTTAAATAATCTATAATACTATATAATGTTGTTGTTTTTCCTTCTCCTGTTGGTGCTGCAATAACTGTTATACTATTCTTTTTGTTAAATGCTTTTTTTACTAATTCTTCGTCCTTTGGAAACCCTAAATCAAATATTGATTTTACATCTTCATTTTTCTTTAATAATCTTAAAACAAATTTTTCTCCATATATATTTTTTTGTGAAGAAACACGAATATTATATTCTGGATACATAACAATCCTTCCATCTTGTGCTTCTTGCTTTTCTTGATGCATATTTGATATAGCTTTTAGTCTACCTATAATTTGAGTTTGTTTTTCTTTTCCTATATTTGCTACATCTATTAAAACACCATCAATTCTATATCTTATTCTCATACCTTCTTGCATAGGTTCAATATGAATATCGCTTGCTCTTTTTTCCATAGCTGATTTTATTACACTATCTATAAAACCAGATACATCTGCATTTACATCTATATTTTCTGGATTAGGTGAAAAAGAGTTTAATATTGCATCAATATTTGTTTCAAATGTAATGTATTTTTCCATTATTAAACCTTTATTTAAAAGTAACAATCTAACGGTTTCAATAGCTCTTCTATTAGATGTATCTGCAAAGCATACTTTTATTTTACCAGCATTTTCTTCAAAAGGTATTGCTTTATATTGTTTAGCAATATCTATAGATATATAATCTAACATATTAATCCTTAAATCTGCTTCTCTTAAGTAAATAGCTTTTTCGTCTAAGATTTCTCCAATTGCATTTATTAATATATATGGATCACATAATCTTAAAATATTTAATATATCTCCTATTTTTTTCTTTGGTTCAGCTTTTTGATATTCTAACGCTTTTTCTATATCCGCTTCAGATACAATTCCTTTTTTTACCAATTCTATTCCTAATGGTTGTCTTTTTTTAGAATCCATAGACTTCTCCTTTCATTTGTTAATAATATTATTACCAATATCTTAATGTAAATTCAATTTCTTTTTCCATATAATTATTAGAATCTTTTCCAATCTTCATATAAACACTAATAATATTTTTTGTTATAGAATTTACATTATATGTTTTTGATTGAAATTTACATTCCAATATATTTCCTGCTATTTTAACATCATTCCTATAAATTGAAACACCCTGAAATTTATATGTTGGTCCTTCCTCAAATATAATAGTATTATCAGTAACTGTAGCTGAATTATAATTTTTGACATCTGTAGCAAAAAACATAGTAAATTTATTAAATTCTGCAAGATATCTAGGAGTATTATTTAATTCATTTATGTTATCATAAAATGTTGTAGCAACTGTAGTCATAACACTCATTACAATAGTTAAAATTACCATGTATATAGTAAGTGATACTAATGTAATGCCTTTTTGACTATTTACATCATACATTTTTAATACTCCTTTCTTTATTACATTTCTTTAATTTTTAATCTTTGTACATTAAATTCTTCTGTATCGCCTTTAAAAGTATAAGATATTTTTAAATTTACAATTTTAATTATATCTTTTAAATTTTCTCCGTAATTTTCAAATTCCAATGAAACTTTAAAACCATTTGGTATTGAATACTTATTAATATAATATTGACCAGTTTTAGTTTGAGCATCCTCATAAGAAATTTTGTCTATATCTTCTAATATTTGTACTGCATACACTGTCATTTGTGAATTCAATTTAGTTTTAATATTATTTTTATATATTGCTGTCATTAGCATTATAACTGAACCTACAAATACAAAAATAATAACACTTGCAACTATTATATCTTGCATTGTAAATCCTTTTTCTTCTTTTAACTTTAATTTAATATTTTTCATCATACCACCTATTTACTTATAGAATATTGCAAAATTAGTTATTATTAAAATAATTATATTAGAAACGCACATATAAAATCCTATAGGAATTTTTGCTGAATCTATTTTTATCTTTTTTACTATTTTGCTTTTTTTAATATGTAATTTATAAATTAATAATTGAATTGAAATTGCAAGTAATGTAACTATAATTGTATAAATACATACTAACTCATAAGTATATAAAACTATTAACATGCATAATATTAAAATGTCGATTGTATAACTATCCTTTCCTTTTTTTCTTAAATACGTTACAGAAAATAATAATAAAATACATGATAATATTAAATAAATAACATATCTATAAATACTAGTGTCATTTTCTACTATGTATAGATATATCATATATATTGCAACACAAATAAAGCCAAATAGTAAAACTGGCTTTTCTATTTTAATTTTTTCTTTATCAATTCCTCCTATAATAAATAAAGTTGATATATATAATAATCCTATAATTAAATATGTTAATAACTGCCCATTTATAGTAAGTAAACTTGTTTTAATTGAAAGAGCAAATAATACAAAAACGACTCCTGATAATATTTCAAGTAAAATATATCTTGGTCTTATTTTTTCTTTACAATATCTACATTTTCCTCCTAAAAAAGTATAACTTAATATTGGTATCATATCTAAAAATGATAACCTATGATTACACTTTGGGCAATAAGAACGAGTATGAAGTATATCTTGTTTTATTGGAATTCTATATACTGCAAGTGAAAAAAAACTTCCAAAAAGTGTTCCTATAAAGAATATTAACATATATAGTATGTAATCCATATTTTCTCCTTAATTTTAAAATAGAGATTATACTTAAAATATAATTATATATTTTAAATTATATTAAGTGTATAATCTCATATTTAATAAAATAATTTTAAATCTTATTCTGTTACACTTGGAATTGTACCATTTGCTACAAGATCTTCCATGTATTTTATAGCATCATTTACCATTATTGCTGAATTTTCTGAATCTTGTTGTCCAACTTCTTTTGCTTTTTCAGCATATGGTATTAATCCACCATTAAAAGCAAATGAAATTGCTACTGTTGCTAATATTATTAGTATAACTATTGTTATTACTAATGCAACTAAAGTAATACCTTTTTGATTTCTTAACATTTAAAATTCCTCCTTTATTTTTTTGTATATATCTATATAAAATAAATATAACCTAAGTTTATTATGAATTAAGTTTTACTTAATTCCTTCATCATTAAAAAATGTTTCTGTTGAATTTTTATCTACTGTTTCCGAATTGTTATTTGCATTTGTATTATTTTCATTTTCTATATTACTATTATTTTCACTAGATAATGCAAATGGATTTGCTTTACCTTCTGAATAACTTCCACTTTGTTTGTATATATTTAAATCAGAATCTGTAACTTCATAAGTTACTTCAATTTTTTCTGATTCAGTTATTTCTTCTTCTATTTCATTTTTTACTTCATCAGGTGTAATATATGCTTCTTTCTCTGGTATAACTTTATTTATAGGAATATAGTCATAAAATAATATTCCTAATATTAATATTATTGCTATACTCAAGAGTAATATTATGACAATTTCCTTTATTACAGATTTTATCATATTTTCCTCCATTTCTATTTATTGAGTAACTTCATTTGTTGTATTTTCTGATACATTATTTTCAGTTTCTTCATTTGTCTGCTTAACTTCTTCTGTGGTATTTTCTAATTTTATTTTTATATCTGTAACATTAAATGTTGCTTTTAAATTTTCTCCATCAGGTGTTAATATAAAATCATTTACTCTAAAATTAAGTTCACTATCTTCTTCTATTGCTGATATAAATTCAATAATTCCTACATATTTTCCAACCACTGTAAAATTTAAATCTTTTGTTATTTTATCACCTGCTGTTCCTTCTTTAATGTCTAGTTTTAGATTAACTCCTTCTTTTCTTGCATGTCTACCTATTTTTACCCATAAATATTCTATATTGTACATTTCTTCTGTATTTGCTTTATTTATTTCATTTTCTGTACTTATATTTGCTAATTTATAATAACTTTCTTTATTTGTCAATAATAATTCAACATTTTGATTTAATTCTGACTTTTTTGATTGTAAGTCACTTTTTATTTTTTTGTTAGTTTCATTTATTTTATTTGTTAAATCATTATTTAATTCTATAATTTGAGATACGCCTAATACTTGAAATGTACTTATTGATAATCCTTGAAACATAGCAAAATATGCCAAAACAATTAATAATATTAGTAATATTAAAATCAAAAATTTTCTCATGGCATATCCCCCTCTATTACAATCTTAACAAACTCTTCTTGTTTTTCTCCTTGTGTTGAAACTACATTTTTTAAAATTCCATCTTCTTTAAGTTTTGCTTTAAAATATCCAAGTTCATCATAATATTTTGATTGTGCATTTATTACTATATGTTTATTATTATTAGCTGATGTATTCTCAATTTCTGTTATTTGAACTTGTTGAGGTATTACAGCCATTATTCTTATTAATAAGTTAGGAATAGAGCCCTTCATATTTAAATTATCTTCTACTTTATCATTAATATCTCTAAGATTGTTTTCCATGTCTTTATATTTACTTGCCTTTTGTTTCGTAGCATTTATATCATTGTCAACTAATTGTATTTGATTATCTGTATATTGTGCTACATCTTCTGCATCTGATATTTTATAATTTATTTGTTTATTTATATAAATAGAAAATAATGAATACAGAATTGTAAGTATTAATACTCCTGATGTCATTCTTAATAACCATTTTTCCGTATTATCAAGTTTTCCTTTTAAGCTAAAATCAATATTATGACTCTTTTTTTCTTTTTTAGTAAGACTCATATCTAATTTAAGCCATTCTGGTAATTGATCTGCAAAGCTTGTTTTTTTAAAATTCATATTTTTTATTCCATACCCTAAGCCTTGCATTGCAATAGCTATAGCAGAATTTACTTCGATATAATCTTTAATGTTTATTTTTAAATTTTCTGTTACAAAATATGGTTTTAATATTTCACATTTTTCATTGGTAAAAAATTCTTGAAAATATAAGTCTATATTGTTAACCACTGACATAGTTCCAGTTATATAAATTTTTTCATATTTAATAGTTGAATTTGCAATATATTCTTGTATATTTGTAACTATTTTGTATAAGGTTGGCATTATATAATTTAAGTTTTCATTTTCTTCTTCTTGAAGTTCTTTTCCTTCCATTGTATATATTGTGGATTCTTTACAAATTTCATATGCTTTTAAATATGAATTCTCTTTACTTGCTATTTGACTTAATATTTCTTCAGATCCAAATTCCAATTTTTGAATATCATACACCTTTTGATTTATAATACTAGTAATCGTTGTTTGGCCTTCAATATTAACTATTAATATATTTTCTTTTGGTTTTATAGAAGCAACATTTGATATGCTTGTACCAATTGGAGTAATTGTTGATAGTTTATAATTTACCATTGATTGTGTTGTTTTTGAAATTGAAGATTTATCTGATGAAATATGAATTATTTTTACTTTATCTTTATCATTAATTTCATTAGATATAGCATATCTTGTTTCAAAAGCATTTTTGTTAATTTTTTTATCATAACAATATGATTCAAATTCTGTGTCAATTGCTTTTTTTAAATCGTTTTTATTTAGTAGACTAAACATATAAAAATAATTATATGCTTCTTCTGCTAAATTAACACTAATTGGTATATTGTAACTAAAAGTTTCAGATACTATTTGTTCAAGTGCCTCTCCTATTTTTTCATAAAATTTAACTCCAAAAGCTTCTACTTTTAAAATTTCTCTTTCCTTAGTTACTTTTGCATATTTAATTACATTTTTTTCTATATACAATCCTAAACAACTTGACATTTTATTCTCCTTTGTTTTTATTTACACCACTATTATATTTTGCAAAATGTAACAAATAATACTTGTATTTTTTACCTTTTCTAAATTTTCTACAACATAATCATAGTTCTGTTAATATTTTACCTTTTTTTTTTCAAAAGTCAATAATTATTGTTTTTTTTAACATAAATGTAATATTTTTGTAATATTTTTGTAATATTACAAAAAATATAATTTTAAATTCGTACAAATGCAAGAATTAATATTATTATTCCAAATATCATTCTATATATTGCAAAAATTTTAAAACTGCCCTTCTTTAGATAATTTAAAAGCCATTTTATAACAATTATTCCTACTATAAAACTTGTAAATACTCCTATAAAAAATGGTATACTAAAAATAAATTCTCCTTCTATAAGCTTAAGCATACTAGCTGCAAAGACAATTGGTGTTGATAACATAAAAGAATACTTTGCAACAGATTCTCTATCTACGCCCATTGCTCTTCCAACAGTCATAGTTATGCCAGATCTAGAAACTCCTGGTACAAATGCTAAGCATTGTGAAAGTCCTATTAAAAAACTTTGTTTAAAATTCATATTTTCATAGTTTGTATTAGATTTTGCTTTTTTATCAACCAAATATAAAATAATTCCCATTACTATTAATGAAATGGCAATTATTATTGGTTGTTTTAATGCATCACCTGCAAATTTATCTAATATTAAACCAATTATACCACTTGGTATTGTTGCAATAACTAAATACCAAAACATTCTTCCTTCAGTTGTTTTTTCTTTTTTTATTACTTGATTATATCCACCAATAAATAAATTAATCCAATCTTTAAAAAAGAAAATTCCTATTGCTAAAAGTGTTCCAAAATGTAATGCTACATCAAATCCTTCAAATGCTATTTCAAATTCTGGATTAGATGTCCAATTAAATATCCATGGTATAATATTTAAATGTCCTGAACTAGATATTGGTAATAATTCAGTTAATCCTTGTATAATACCTAATATTAAAGCTTGTAAAATAGTCATATTTTCCCTCCTAATTTCAATATAAATTATACTATATTTTTACTAATAATTTTTTTAATGTATTTTGCTGCTGTTTTTGGTGTTTCTCTTCCTGGAATTCCTAAAGCAACTATTAAATTCATTTTTTCTTTTTGTGCATATTCTTTATCTACTCCGCCTGGGCTTGATGCTAAATCTATTATTAAGGTATTTTTATTTATTAATTTTAATTCTTTTTCACCTAAAATTATATATGGAACTGTATTAATTATAATATCAAATTTATTTAAAAAATTTTGCAATTCATCATATTTTAGTGGAAAATATCTTTTCTCTCTTATCCAAGCTAAATCACTATCTTTTCTAGCTGTACAATATATATTTGCACCAAGTGCACTGAATCTATCACATAATATTTTTCCAATTTTTCCAAATCCACATATCAATACATTACTTTCGTGAATTGTTTCTTCTCTTTCATTAATTGCAATTTTTATTGTTCCTTCAACTGTTGGAATAGCATTTAAAATTGTTAGTTCTTCATCTTCTAATAAATCAATATTATTTATTGTTTTATCATCATAATAATCCTTAGGAATTTTTCCTGCTATAAAATATTTATTTTTTATTAATTCTTTTAATTTTTGTACTTTTATTTCTTTATCCGAAAATGGTGTATTTACATTTATTCCATCTTTTGTAAATGGTATACTACTTATTATATATTTTGATGAACTAATAGCTGTTTCTAAATTTGTACAATTTATTATATTTTTTTCTTCTTTGTTATTAAAATATTTCTCAATTCCAAATGTATACACTTTATTATTTTCATTAGCATATAATTGTGCTAATCTAATATTTCTTAAATCTCCACCTATTATAGATATTTCCATAATTCAAAATCACATCCTCATATAATACTTATTCAATTATATGAAGATAGCATGTACTTTATATTTGTTAATTTTCTCTTTGTTTTTGTTCTTTTCTTATATAATTTTTTTCTAAATTTTTCATCATTGTTAAGTCATCATTATTTAGTTCACTTGTCAATGAACAGGTTCTTGATAAATGATTTAATGCTCTTTTTTCTTTTAATAATAATTTTGTTTTTTTGATTTCTTCTCTTTTCTCTTTTTCTGGCTTTTTCACTTCATTTTTTATAGGAGTAAATACAGTTTCCTTTTGCATTTTATCATATAGTTTTGGATCAAGTTCTATTGCAATATTCATATAATTAGCTGATTTTTCTTTATCTCCTTTTAAAATAGCTACTTGTGATAAATAATAATATGAACCTGATTCAACATCTTCTCCTTTTAAACTTTCTTTAAAAAACTTTTCTGCTTCTTCCAAATCTCCTGCAATTAATGCTATTTGTCCTAAACTTAATTTAGCATTATATAATAATGAATTGATTTCTGCTGCTTTTTCGTAAAATTCCTTTGCTCTTTGAAAATCATTAGTCATTGTATATACCATTCCTAAATTATAATATAAATCATAATTTCCTGGATTGTACCTTAATGCATTCATGTAAACATTAATAGCTTCTTTATATCTTTCATTTATATATAATATTTCTCCTAATAAGTTAGTTGCTTCATAATATTCTGGGTTCTTCTTTAAAATGTCTTGTAACATTATTATTGCTTCTTCAGTTTTTTTATCTTTTTCTAACAATTTAGCTATTTTATAATTTAATTTTATATCTTTATTATTTATTTGTGTAGCTCTAATGTATTCATCAACTGCAACAGAATAATTTTCTTCTTTTTCATATATTTCTGCTAAAGTTTTATGTCCAATATAACTTTCAGGATATTTTTTTATAACTTTAAATAAATATTCTTTTGCCTTTTCTGCATTTCCTGAAGACATTGCAATTTTAGCTAATGTAATATATAGAATTTCAGGAAAATCTACTTTTTTACTATATTCTAATATTAAAATAATTGCTGGTAATATTATTGACAATATATACATTATTATTTTAAATATTATATTTAAATTTATATTAAAAAATAATTCTATAAAATTTATTACTATTCCAACAAATTCTAATCCAAGTATATATACATAAGTTGTGTCATTCTTTTTTATAAATCTTCCAAAAACAATAATAAATATAGCAAAAGCCAAAATATTAAAAATTATTTTTTCAATCAATTATTTTCTCTCCTTTTTGAACCTAACATATTTAATTTGTATTTTTATCTTTGAGCTTTAAAAAACATTTTTAAAATTCAAAATTTTTTTCGTACCTTTTCATACATTTTTCTATTATTTTTTCTGCTTCTTCTCTTCCTAGCATTCTATCTACAGTTGTTGTTTTTCCTTCTAATTGTTTATATACTTCAAAAAAATGTTTTATTTCATCAGATATATGGTTTGGCAATGCTGAAATATCATTATAGCCATTTAAATATGGATCTTTTTTAGATATTGCAATTATCTTTTCATCTTCTTCTCCACAATCATTCATAATAAGAACTCCTATTGGATAACATTCAACTAAAGTAAGAGGTTGAATTTCTTCATTGCATAAAATTAATACATCTAGTGGATCATTATCTTCTGCATAAGTTCTTGGAATAAATCCATAATTTGTTGGATAATGTGTAGCAGTATAAAGTACCCTATCTAATTTCAACATACCTGTTTCTTTATCTAATTCATATTTGTTTTTTCCACCTTTTGAGATTTCTACTACACTTACAAAATCACTTTTTGTAATTCTTTCTTTTTTTATATCATGCCATATATTCATTTTTTCTTAATTTCCTTTCTTTTATAACTTATATTATTTTAATTTAAATTGCAAAATTTGTCTAGTAGTTTAATAAATATTAGTAATATTTCAAATTAGATAAAATATAAATGAACTTTAAGGAATGTCCCTAAAGTTCATGATTTTAATTATATAATTTTTCTTCAGCCTTTTTTACTGCTTCTCTTTCATCCCAATAATATTGAACGCCTTTTATTTCTTGATATTGTTCATGTCCTTTTCCTATTAAAAGAATAATGTCTCCTTCTAAAGCATTTTTCATAGCGTATTCTATAGCTTCTTGTCTATCTTTTATTATAATATATTTTCCACTACTTTTATTTAATCCAATTATTATATCATTATTAATAGATTCAATTTCTTCAAAACGAGGATTATCTTCAGTAAGAATAGTTAAACCCGCATATTTTCCTGATATTTCTCCCATATCATATCTTCTGTCTTTTGCTCTATTGCCTCCACCACCAAAAATGCACACAATTCTTTTTGGTTTGTATTCCATTATTGTTTCCATTAAATTTGTCATTTCGTCTTCATTGTGAGCATAATCTATTATTAGCTTGTATTTTTCATTAGATACTGCAAGTTCCATTCTTCCTTTAACATAAGCTGATTCTAATGCCTTTTTCATTGATAATACTTTTATTCCTAATTCATTTGCTATTGTTATAGCGCATAATGAATTATATACTGAAAATCTACCTGGAATTGCCACTTCAAATTTATCATTTATTTTTCCTGTTGTATCAAATCCCATTCCCAAAAATTTTTCATTCATAATAAACTTAATGTCTTTAGCTCTCATATCTACATTTTCAGAATTTATTCCGAATTTTATTATTTCACATGTGTAATTTTCAATAATATTTTGCCAATTTTTATCATCTACATTTATTATTCCTTTTTTGCATTTTTGAAATAATAAACTCTTACATTTCATATATTCTTCAAAACTTTCATGTTCGTTTGGTCCTATATGTTCGTTAGATATATTTGTAAATACTCCATAATCGAATATAAATCCATCTACTCTATGCATTTTTAATCCTTGAGAAGATACCTCCATAATTGCATATTTACAACCTTCTTCAACCATTTCTCTAAATAATCTCTGTACATCATAATTTTCAGGTGTTGTATTATGTAGTGATATTTTTCTTTTTCCTATGTATGCACCTATAGTTCCAATTAATCCAGCTTTTTCTCCATTTTCTTCAATCATCTTTTTTAGAATTGTTGAAGTAGATGTTTTACCTGCTGTTCCTGTTATTCCAACAGTAATTAGATCTTTTGATGGATATTTAAAATATGCTGCAGATATTTCTGCCATAGCTTGTCTTGATGATTTTACTTTTAATACTGTTACATCCTCATTTATTTCTACATCTCTTTCTATAATAATAACTTTTGCACCTTTTTTTATTGCATCTGGTATATATTTATGCGAATCTGCAGTAAAACCAACCTTTGCTATATATAAATCATCTTTTTCTACTTTATTTGAATTATCCTTTATATCTGATATATCTACATCTAGACTTCCTTTTATAAGTTCATAATCCACATTTTCCACAAGTTTTCTTAAATTTGTTATTCTATATTTTTTTATAATATCATCCACATCAATTTCAGATTCAAATACAGTATGTGCTGGTCCTTTCATAAACATTTTACCTGTTTTTTCATCCCAATTTGTTTCCAAAATTCCACCTATTTGGTGTACACTTACCTTTCTATCACATCTTCCTGTTAAAACTGCTGCAACTGTTGCCGTACAGCATCCTGTTCCACAACCTATTGTTTCTCCAGTTCCTCTTTCCCATTCTCTCATTTTTATATTGTTTCTGTCTATAACTTGTGCAAATGTAACATTGGTTTTATTAGGAAATATATCTGTTTTATACTCTATAGCTTTTCCATATTTCTCTACATCAAAATTATCTACATCATCTATAAACATTACACAATGAGGATTTCCCCATGAAACTGCAGTTATTTTAAATGTCTTGTCAAGTATTTTTACCTCTTGTTCTACAAATTCTGGTAATTTTGTATTTACAGGGATTAGACTAGTGTCTAATACAGGTTTGCCAATATTAGCTTCAATATTAACTGCTTTTCCATTTTCTACAATTAATTTAACATGTTGAATTCCACCTAAAGTTTCTATTGTTAATTCTTCTTTATCAGTTAGTTTATGATCATATACATATTTACTTAAAGATCTTAAAGCGTTCCCACACATTTCTCCTTCTGTTCCATCCGGATTAAACATTCTCATTCTGAAATCTGCAACATCAGAGGTGCAAATTAAAACTAATCCATCAGAACCTACTCCAAAATGTCTATCACTTATATATTTCGCAAGTTCATGTACATTATTTATTTTTTGATTAATTGCATCTATATATACATAGTCATTACCATAAGCTTGCATTTTTGTAAATTTTGTCATAACTTTTACTCTCCTTATATAAAGTTTTTTGTGCATTTTTAAAATTCATTAGTGCAAAGTATATATAAAATATTTTAATTCAAAATATTTTATATATACTTTGCACCTAATATTTAAATGCTTTGACTTATTTCATAGCTTGTTCCAAATCTGCAATGATATCATCTGCATCTTCTATTCCAACTGATAATCTAAGTAATGTATCTGTAATTCCTAAAGCATTTCTTTTTTCTTCAGAAATTTCAGTATGTGTTCTACTTATTGGATGAGTTATTAAGCTCTCTACTCCTCCTAGACTTTCTGCAAATATAACTAATTTTAAATTTTCTAAAATTTTATTTACAGTTTCCATACTATCTACTCTAAAAGATATCATTCCTCCAAAACCTGTTGTTTGTTTTTTTGTTACTGCATAATCTTTATGATCTTCAAATCCTACATAATATACTTGTTCAACTTTAGGTTGTTTACGAAGCCAATTTGCTACTTTAATTGCATTTTCTTGATGTTTTTCCATTCTTAATGCTAATGTTTTTATTCCTCTTAACATTACCCAAGAATCTAGTGGGCCTAAACCTGCACCGTAAATATACATTTTTATTTCTAAAATTTCACCAATTTTACTATCTTTAACTACAACAATACCTGCTAATACATCATTATGTCCACCTAAATACTTTGTACCGCTATGTACTACAATATCTGCTCCGAGTGTAAGTGGTCTTTGGAAATATGGTGTTAAAAATGTATTATCTACTACAACTAAAGCACCAATGTCATGTCCAATTTTAGCTATTTTTTCAATATCTGCCACTTTCATCATAGGATTTGTTGGAGTTTCTACAAATATCATTTTTGTATTTTTCTTAATAGTCTTTTTCAATAGTTCTAAATCAGATAAGTCTATACTATCATACTCTACTCCATTAACTGATAAAACTTCATTTACTTCTCTAAATGTGCCACCATAAATATCATCTGACATAATTATATGGTCACCTGGTTTTAATAATGAAAATACAAGTGTTGTTGCTGCCATTCCTGAATTTACAGCAAAAGCTCTTGTTCCTTCTTCTAATATTGCCATAGTTTTTTCCAATTCTTCTCTTGTTGGATTAATACATCTAGAATAATTGTATGGGTCTCTTATTTCAATTGCACTGTGTTTAAAAGTAGCTGTTTGATAAATAGGGAAACTAAGTGAACCTGTTGCTGGATCAACGCCATCTCCACCATGTACTACTTTTGATGATAATTTTAAATTTTCCTTTCTGTTAAAATTTTTGTAATCTTTTGAATCTTTCATGTTTATTACCTCAGTTTCTAAATATTATAAACAGTATATTCTTAATTAAGAATATAAGCCTGTTGGTTTAAACATATCGTTATTATACACTAATTTTTGAAAATAGTACAGCTTTTTTATATTTTTTCACCAAAAAAGGAACCCTAATGGATTCCTTTCTTGGTGAATAGATTCTCTACTCACTTCGTAATGCTTCTACTGGATCTTTTTTACTTGCCATCTTTGCTGGAATTAAACCTGCAATTACTGTAAGTAGCATACTAATTGTAACAAGAGCTATTCCTCTCACATCTATTATCGTAGATACCGAACTCATCATTGTTCCTACTAAATCTGTATAAGTTATAACATTTTCTTCCTTATTTGCACTTCTCTGTTCCTCATTATATTCTTCTACATATGAAGCAATTTGCTCTTTTGCATCAAAATCTTTTGGATATATATTTATAGAACTTGGATTATCTATATCTACTACTCCTAATTTTTCTAAGTTTCCTTCATATGTAGCATTTGCATTTTCTGTATATTGGCTCATTAATTTTGCATTCCATTTGATAAAGACATAATTAATGCTATACCAATTATTCCTATACTGCCTGCAAATGAAGTTAGAAAAGTTCTTCCTTTTTTAGTCATTAAATTGTTTAGACTAAGTACTTTCCTTTCCTTTAACAAGAATACAGAGCATTTTTTCAAGACTCCGAACCAATGTACACAACTCTTGTTTGTTTTACTGGTAAATAATAACATTTTATTATTTTTTATTCAATATTATTCTTAAATTTTTTTAATTTTTTGTTGCTCTATAATAATTTATTAAATTTTAAAAAATTTCAACAAATATTCATATTTCTAGTTTTATAGTGTATCAAGTAATTAAATAGTAACAATTTTATTCTTTGAAAAAGAAGTATATATTTCTTATCGATATTCATATAACTGTAAATAGTAACTTTTAGTACATTGGTTTGACAACAACATAAATATATATTATAGTATTAGTGCCGACTTCTCTTAAGTTGGAGAAAGGAGGTCTTCATGAAAAGTTTATTTTGCAATTGCTAGCTCTTTATGTTATTTACTTAATTGTAAAACATTTTGATGATTAGCATACAAAAAGACTAGGTCTGGACACCTAGTCTTTTTTACTTCATGAAAAGTTTATTTTGCAATTGCTATAATTATTATAGCTCATTTTTAATTATATGTCAAATTTTTAAAATTTATACTTTTTTGAAATCATTCAAAATTAAATATTAAAAAGTTATCTCACATTACATACAGCAATATACAAAAGAAATGTAATAAACTTCCTAATAATATAAATAAATGAAATATAGAATGCATCCATTTATGTTTTTTACCTAAGCCATAAAGAATTGCACCTAAGGTATATGCTATTCCTCCTGCTACTAATAATACTAGACCTGGTAATGGTAAAAGTATAGGTAACAAATTAGCTTTAAAAATAATTGCCCAACCCATTCCTAAATAACATATCATTGAAAATACTTTATATTTTTTTAAATCAATAGCATTAAGTATAATTCCTAGAATTGCCATTGCCCATATAACTCCAAATATTATCCATCCTGTTTGTACATTATATTCTCTAAATGTACAAAGTGCAAAAGGTGTATATGAACCTGCTATAAGTAAAAATATTGTGCAATGATCTAATACTTGAAGTACTTTTTTACCGCTTACATCTAGGGCTTAATCCATGATATATACTAGACATTGTATATAAAATGAACATTGTAGTTCCATATATTGCACCACTCACAATTCCATATACATTTCCATGTATAGCTGCAATTATTATACAAAGTACTATAGCCACAATTCCTAATACAGCACCTACAATATGTGAAGTCATATTAAAAATTTCTTCTCCCTTTGTATAAGTTGGTAAAATCCTATCTTTTAATTTTGTTCTAGTCATAAAACCTCTCCTTTATTTTTTTATTACCAAAGGCCAAAATTATTAAAGTTTTTTATTATTATTAATTTAGACTTATACTTATAAAAATATAATTTTAAAATTAAATTATAATTATATTTAATTTTCATTTATGATTCTATCTATAGAATCTTTCCTCATCTGTTTTATTATATTACAACTATTATTAAGTTTTTCTTGTTCTTCCTTATTCAAATCTAATTTCAACACTTCTCTTACACCTTGTGAATTAATAATAACTGGTACTCCTATATATATATCATTTTGTCCATAATCTCCATTTTCTAGATAAGTTGATACAGTAAGAATAGAATTTTCATTATCTAATATAGCTCTTACTATCCTATTTAAAGCCATTCCTATGCCATAATATGTGGCTTTCTTCTTATTTATAATTTCATATGCAGCATTTACAACACCTCTATGAATTTTATCTAAATCTGATATTGGATGATTATTATCTTTCATTATATTTATTATGCTTTTACATCCAATATATGCATGGTTCCATGGTACAAATGATGAATCTCCATGTTCTCCCATTATATATGCATGAACATTTTTACTAGATACTTTAAAATAATCTGCTAATAAATATCTAAGTCTTGCTGTATCTAAAACAGTACCTGATCCGATCACTTGATTTTTTGGAAGTCCTGATACCTTTGCAACAACATATGCCATTAAATCTACTGGATTGCTTGCAACAATTATTATTCCGTTAAATCCACTTTCCATAATTTTTTTAGTTATATCTTTCATTATTTTTGTATTAATTTCTGCAAGTTCTAACCTAGTTTGACCTGGTTTTTGTGCTGCTCCTGCTGTAATTACTACTATCTGTGCATCTTTGCAATCGCTATAATCTCCTGCTTTAATAACCATTTTTTGAGGTGCATAAGGAAGTCCATGAGATAAATCCATTTCTTCTCCAATAGTTTTATCTTTATCTATATCAACTAATACAAGTTCATTTATTCCTCCACGATTCAACATAGAATAAGCCATACTCATTCCAACAAATCCTGTACCTACTAACACTATTTTACCTTTTTTCATATATACTTAATCCTCTTATAATATGTTTATACAGTTTATATTTAATATTTTATAAACATATTCTTTCCTTTATATTTTTACTTTATTACTTTACCATATTATGTCATATTTTTCAATTGTTTAAACAAATAATTCTTAAAACAATACATATTATTTTATATTTGTAGCATTTTACTTTGTAGATATGCATACTTCATAATTTAACCTTATTGTATAGGCAAAAAATTTAGAACACTAGATAAATTTATATTTTAATACATTTACCTAGTGTTCTATCATTTTATAATAGTGTAAAATATTACTAGTAGTCATTTTTTATTCTTACTCAATTTCTATTTCATTATTTTTTACAATTATTTTTGAACTTTTATTTGGAATAATTTTTCCATCTAAAATTGCCTGTGCTATTTTATCTTCTACATTACTTTGTATTGCTCTTTTTAATGGTCTAGCACCATAGTTTGTATCTATTCCTTTTTTTGCAACTAACTCTTTTACAGAATCATCTATTTCAATTACATAATTTTGTTCTTTTAGTCTTGTTTGAACTTGTTTTAACATTATTTCTATAATTTGTTTAATATCTTCATCTGTAAGTTTATGAAATACTATAATATCATCTATACGGTTTATAAATTCAGGTCTAAATTGTTTTTTTAATTCAGCCATAACATCTTTTTTTATACTTTCATACTCTTTTTCTTGAGATTCTTTATTATTATCTCCTGATTTGCTAAAACCTAATACATTTTTATCTGTAATCGTTCTAGCTCCAACATTTGATGTCATAATAATTACTGTATTTTTAAAGTTTACTGTTCTACCTTGTGCGTCTGTTAATCTACCATCATCTAGTATTTGTAGTAACATATTCATAACATCTGGATGTGCTTTTTCAATTTCATCAAATAATATAACAGAATATGGTTTTCTTCTTATTTTTTCTGTTAATTGACCTCCATCGTCATATCCTACATATCCTGGAGGTGAACCAATAAGTTTTGCAACTGAATGTGGTTCCATAAATTCAGACATATCTACTCTTATCATTGAATTTTCATTTCCAAATAAGCTTTCAGCTAAAGCTTTGGAAAGTTCAGTTTTACCAACACCTGTAGGTCCTAAAAATAAGAATGAACCTATTGGTCTATTAGGATCTTTTAATCCTACTCTTCCTCTTCTTATTGCCTTACTTACTGCTTCTACTGCTTCATTTTGCCCAATTACTCTTTTATGTAATGTTTCTTCTAAATGTTTTAGTTTATCATTTTCATCTTGAGTTATTTTATTTACTGGAATTCCGGTTTGTGTAGATATAACTTCTGCTATGTCTTCCTCTTTTAAATTTAAAACATTTTTATTATTTTTATTTTGCCATTTTTTCTTTTCTTTTTCTAATTTATCTTTTTCTTCATTTTTCTTATCTCTTAATGTAGCAGCTTTTTCAAAATCTTGCATACGAATTGCTTCTTCTTTTTCCCTATCTAATAAAGCTATCTTTTCTTCTATTTCTTTTAAATTATCTGGCATTGTGTATGTTCTCATTTTTACTCTTGAAGCTGCTTCATCTATCAAATCTATTGCTTTATCTGGCAAAAATCTATCATTAATATACCTTATAGATAATTGAACTGCTGCTTTTATTGCTTCTTCTGTAATTTTCACATTATGATGTGCTTCATATTTATCTCTTAGTCCTTCTAGAATTTTTATAGTTTCTTCTTCTGTTGGTTCTCCTACTGTCACTGGACTAAATCTTCTTTCTAATGCACTATCTTTTTCAATATATTTTCTATATTCATTTAAAGTAGTGGCACCTACAACTTGAACTTCTCCTCTTGCTAAAAGTGGTTTTAAAATATTTGCTGCATCAACTGCACCTTCTGCTGAACCAGCTCCTACTATTGTATGAATTTCATCAATAAATAAAATTACATCTCCTGCTTTTTTTACTTCTGACAAACATTTTTTTATTCTTTCTTCAAAATCTCCTCTATATTTTGCACCTGCTACCATTCCTGAAATATCTACACTTACTATTCTTTTGTTTTTAAGCATTTCTGGAACATCTTCTGATACAATTTTCTCTGCCAAGCCTTCAACTACTGCTGTTTTACCAACACCTGGTTCTCCTATTAAACAAGGATTATTTTTTGTTCTTCTTGATAATATTTGAATTACTCTATCTATTTCATTTTTTCTACCAATTACTGGATCTAATTTTCCCTCTCTTGCCTGTTTTGTTAAATCAGAACCAAATTGATTTAATGTTGGCGTAGAATTAAAGCTTCCTAAATTTTTATCTGTTTGATTTCTAGGAGAATTTGAATCTATTCCATCTTCATTTAAAACTTTTACTATTTCATTATAAAGCTTTCTTGGATCTATGTTTAAATCCATCATAATTCTAACTGCTACACTATCTCCTTCACGCATAATACCTATTAAGATATGTTCTGTTCCTATAAATTCACTTCCTAATTTTCTAGCTTCTATAAATGCATTTTCAATTATCCTTTTACTTCTTGGAGTAAATCCTAATGATTCATTTGAATTTAATGGTTCATTTGTACCAATAAGCATTTCAATTTCTTGTAATATGTCATCAGCAGTTACCCCTTGATTTTCTATTACTCTACTTGCAACACCAGTTCCTTCCTTGCATAATCCATATAAAATATGCTCAGTACCTATATAATTATGTCCAAGTTCTAATGCAATATCATTTGCAATTTCTATAGCCTTTTCAGCTCTATTGGTAAATCTATACATCATAATTATCACCTTCCTTTTGGCACATTGGTAATAGACCTTTTGTGCCATTTCAAAATATTATTTACTCATTTATAATTTGTTTTATTACTTCTGCTCTTTTAATTTCTCTTTCATAACCCTCTAATGTTTTTCCAAAATATTTTTGCAAATTTCCTGATTTAGTATATAATTCTAATTTTTTTATTTTACCATCGTTTAATTCTTTTATAATTCCTAAATCCACACCAAGTTTTACATCTGATAATATTTTTTTGCATTCATCTGATGACATTTTACTTGCATATTTAAGAATTCCATAAGTTCTATAAACTCTATCTTCTAATTCCAAACTATTTTTTCCTAAAAATTTTCTTGCTGTTCTTTCTTGCTCAATAACTTTTTCCGCAATATTTTTTACATTTGCAATTATTTCTTTTTCAGTTACTCCTATTGTTTGATTATTAGATATTAAATACATATCCCCTTGATTTTGTGTGCCTTCTCCATATAATCCTTTTACACTCATACCAAAGTTGTTTACAATCCTTAAAACTTTAGATAAATTTCCTGTATAAGTTAAGGCTGGAAGATGAACAATAACTGATGCTTTCATTCCAGTTCCTACGCTTACTGGAGAAGTTGCTATATAACCAAATTTTTCACTATATGAATAATTTAATATTTCTCCTATTTTTTCATCTATTTCTATTATTAAATTCATCAAATTATCTAGTTCTTGTCCTGAGCTAAAAACTTGTAATTTAATATGATCATCTTCATTTAGCATTATACATATATTTTCTTCATTATTTATTACAATTGCTTTTCTTGCATTGTTATTAATTACAAATTCAGGACTTATTAAATGCTTTTCTACTAAACTTAATTTAGTAATATCATCTAAATCTTCTAAATTAATATATTTTAATTCATGGCCTATACTAGGTACAATTTCTTTTATCTTTTCTAAAACTTTTTCTTGCTCTTCTTTTGAGCATTTTTTTAGAAATTTAAATCCATTTAAATTTCTAACTAGTCTTACTCTTGAGCTTATAACAACATCTGAATCTCTACCATTTTGCAAATACCAATTTGACATATTTATTCCTCCAATCCTTTAATTTCATCACGAATTTTAGCTGCATCCTCATATCTTTCTTCTTTTATTGCTTTTTGTAAATCTTTTTTTAATTTTTCTAGTTTTGTTTCTTCTTTTTTTATTGGTTTATTTTTTTCTAAATCCTTGCTATGATCTACTTTTCTGTATCCTCTTCCTATATGTCTATTTGCTCCTTGTAAATTTTTAAGAATTGAAGAAATTCTATCTTCAAATATGTTATAGCAACTATCACATCCAAATTCACCACTATCTATAAAATTATCAAATGTTGTTCCACAATTATTACATTGTAAATTTTGAGTTCCTACAAAACTTGGTAACAAATTATCACTATAATCATTAAAGAAATCACTTAAAAAACTTGAAAAATTAATAGGCATACTAAAATTAATATCTTTTAACCCCATTTCTTTTGCACATTTATCGCAAAGATTCATCTCCTTTTTTACACCATTTATAACTTGTGTATATTTAAATGTAACTTCATTTTTTCCACAATTTTGACACATCATAATAAAAACCTCCTTAATTTTTAAATAAATTTAATCATCAACTAAGTTTATTAACATATTCTTAAAAATTTTTGCTCTTAGTTCATCCTTTATCTCTTGTGGTACTGTAAGAATATTATCACTTGTTGCTACTTTTAATAATTTTGCTTCTTTTTTTGTTACAACATTATATGATAGAAAATTACTTAAAAAAATATTCACTTCTTGTGCAGTTAATTCATCTCCTATACTTGATATTGTGTGCATTAAATAATTACTTTTAGTAATATTTATTTTTCGTATACTAATATGCCCTCCACCACCTCTTTTACTTTCCACATAGTAACCTTGTGAAGGTTTAAATCTTGTAGATATAACATAATTTATTTGTGATGGTACACAATTAAAGTGTTCTGCTAAATCATTTCTTTGTATTTCTATATAATCTTCATCATCAAATAATTCTTTTATAAATTCTTCTATCATATCTGATATTCTCAATTTTATCACTTCCGTTTTTTCTTTTTTTGACTTTGACTTTCTTTGACCTATATAAATATTATACTCTCTTTTTTTTAGAAGTCAATAGTTTTTTTATTTTTTTCTAAAATATTATATAGATGTAAATTAAAAAAGTAAATTCTATTCAAAT
>CALXYR010000005.1 GCA_944393025.1 uncultured Clostridia bacterium
GAAACGTCTATTTTTTGACGTTTCTCTTACATTTGGAATTTACTTTTTCTTTTGGAATTTACTTTTACAACTCTCCATGGGGAATATTGACAAAATTTATTAATTAGTAACTTCTAAAATTTCATAGTCATTGTTATTTAATGTTGGGAATTTAAATTCTATACTGTTTTGTGATAAATATCCATCTGGCTTATGTGTAACTAAAAATGTGTTAGCTCCTTTTAGAAAATATTTATAATTTGTATCTTCTGAAACAGTTCCTTCCCCTATTATTATTGGATCATCCCATGTTACATCTATTGCATACCAATCTCCATTTAATAATACATAATTCCAAGCATGTGATTCTGTTATTCCATTTGAATTTGTTGCTGTTCCACTTACTAATACACATGGTATTTCTAATTCATCCATTATATATTTAAAACTTCTCGCATATCCTTCACATACTGCTTTTCCTTGTGTTAGAGCACCATATATTGAGTATGGTTCAATTGTAGTTTCATTTGTATCATATTCTATAGCTTTTATTAACCAATTATGTACTTCTTTTACTTTTACATAATCTGTAAAACCTTCTAGTTGACTTTTTATTTGACCTTTTATTTTATTTAATAGTTCTAGTTTTTCATTTAAATTAATATTTGTTTGAAATTCCTGTTTTAAATATGAATTATTTTCTCCATTAGATATTTTTACATTATGAATAGATAATGCTGTTGTAGTGTTTATTGTTAAAATTAATTTTTCAACATCTATATAAAATAAATCCATATTGTCATATGTATAAGCATTCCAAGCTGATTGAAATGCTATATTTAATTTTTCTTCTCCTCCATCTGAATTTAATAATTCATTAAATTGATTTCCAAAATCAATTGTATATGTTCCAGATTTCATATTTTCTTTATTATTTTCAAAACCTTTATAAATAATTTTTGCATATTCATCTAGTTGGTCATAATAATAGTAATCTACATTTTCTTGTGTTGTTATAATATTTTCATATAGATCTTCTAAATTTGAATATTCTTCATTTTGTTGTACATTTTGGGTTATATTAATTTCGTCTTCATTTATTTCATTAACATTTGTTGAAATATTTAAAATAGGTTTATTATTTTTTGCAACTTCATTTTTGTTCATAATGTCGAATATATCTACAAATACAATTTCATAAACTAAAAATGCTATTAATATTATTACTAAAATAATTATTGTTATAAAAACTATTGTTATACCTTTGCTATTTTTCATTAACTTACCTCTCTCATTTGTTTAATCATTAAATCTCCAAATACTGCATAACCCATTTTTGAATCATTTACTAATACATGTGTTATTGCTCCTATAAATTTTCCATTTTGTATTATTGGTGCTCCACTCATTCCTTGAATAATTCCTCCTGTTTTTTCAATTAATTTTTCGTCTGTTATTTTTATTAACATGCTTTTATTGTTTTTGTTATTTTCTAAAAATATCTTTTGTATGTTAATTTCATAAGTTTCAATTTTTCCATTTTCTAGTTCGCACAATATTTGTGCATTACCAGTAGTTATTTCATTTCTATTTGCTACTTCAATTTCATTATATTTAAAAGTACTTAATTTGCTTATATCAGATATTTTTCCATATACTCCATAATTAGAATTTTTTGATATATTTCCAATTGTTTCAGAATTATCTATACTTCCTCTTATTTCTCCTGGTGAGCCATCTTTTCCTTTTACAATATCTACAATATTTGTAGTTACTAATTCTCCATTTGCTATATCTATTAATTCATAAGTATCTACATCATTTATTCCATGCCCTAGTGCACCAAATCCTCCTGTAGATGGTTCGTAAAATGTAAGTGTTCCTACACCAGCAGTTGCATCTCTTACCCATAAACCTAATTTGTATTCATTTTTTTCGGTTTTCACTGGTTCAATACTTGTTGTTTTTTCTTTATCATCACTAATATATGTTATTTCAATTTGTTTTCCATTTGAATTATTTACACAAGCAATTAATTCATCAGTATTATTTACTTTTGTATTATTTACTTCTATTATTTTATCTCCTGCTTCTATTCCAGATTTTTCATAAGGTTTTTTTCCATCTATTTCAGACATTCCAACTACTAAAACACCATTTGTATACATTTTCATGCCTATTGCTTTTCCCATTGGAATAACTGTAGTTTTTGGAATTACATTAACAGTTATATCTTTTAGTGAAAACATATTAAATAAATTAAGTTCTAAATCTATTTTACCTGTTTTTTCTACTATACTATTATTTAAATTACTAGATGCTTCCATTGCCTCTATATTTACTATGTTTATTCCAAAAATTGCATTTAAATTTAATTTTTCTCCTTGCATTAAAATAATATTATTGGGTAACATAGTAATATTACATGTATACATATATATAATAATTAAAATTAATATTATTAAAATTTTTTTATATTTTTTCATGGTTATCCTTCTTTCATATTTTCTTATATATAGAATAACCATTGTTATTAATTTTAAACTGTTTTTAATTTTTAATAATGTAATTTTTTTCCTAATTGCCTAAATCAAAGTTAGTTTTGTATAAATTATATTTTTCTCTTGCTAAAGCTTTTAAATATGCTGTTCTAATTTCTTTTAAATCTTTTTTATCATATAGTACATTATTTTTATTTTCATAATGCCTTATTTCACCTTTTATAATATCATCTGCACTATAGTTTCCTGTAGCATTTACCACACAATTATAACAACTTGTTAATGTATCTCCTCCACGAGCTTGAAAATAAAAGTGTTTTTCATTATTTTCTGAAATTTTTACTGTTTGCCTTTGAAAACTCGCTGTTGAATATGCTCCAATTATTGATAAAGAACCACCTTTTACTCCATCTATTAATTCTTTACAACCAGGTAAATGATATTCTCTGCTATTATCAGTTCCGCCTGTTTTTTCTGTTACTATATAAATATTTTCATTTGTTACAACTTCTTTGTTTACATTATTTGTTATAACTGCATAATTATTATAATATCTATATCCAGCCATTGGCATTCCTTGCATGTATGAAACTACAGATACATTGTTTAATATTTTATACCAATCTTGAGATGACATAATAGGCATTTCATATTCATATAAAGCTGTATTTTGATAGCTTGATATTACAGCATTTAAATTAGTTTCTATTGATTTTCTTATAACAGCTAATCTATGATTATTAAATGTTGAATCTGAAAGCATTGGATCATTTGTATCACTAAATTCAAAAATATTTTCATCACCTGTATTTTCTGATAAGTAAAATTCCTCTTCTGGATTATTTTTTTTGGTTATAAATTCATCAGGCTTTTCTATTTTTAGCATATTTTTTTGTGTTACATCTTTTAATTTATCTTGTACCCACATGCTAAATTCATATGCTTCTTTATAATAATCATACGCACTTGTACTATACATCTTACATTCTTGAGCATATTTTTTAGTTTGAGCATCTTGAATATATGTTTTAGTATAATTATCATACCAAAAAATTTTATAGCTTCCGTCTGAATATATAGGATCTTCTGGATCTAAATATACTTTTTTATTTTGATAAAATATGTATATATAATCTCCTTCTTTAGTTTCTCCAGTAGCTGAATTTTCTATAGTTATTAAATGCTCTTGTAATTGCTCTTTCTGAATTATAATATCATTATCATATATTAAAGTTTTATTTGTTTCATCTATATTTTTTACCTTACCAGTATCAATTAAATAACCAGATTTTGTTTCATAACCATCTCCAAAATCTCCATAAACTGTTATTTCATTATCTAAAGTATAATTTACAACTATTACATTTCCGTCATTTAATTTATATTTAGCAGAATAATATACATAAGGTTTTAAGCCGTTTTCAAAATTTTTTTCGTCTAAATTGATACTAGCTTTTTCTTCATCTCCTTCACCTTCTAGTGAATATACATTATTATATGATGAATAAATATAATAACCATCATATAAAGTAAAAAGTAATGCTGGAGTATAAGCTTCTAAATCTGTTGATGACATTCCATATTTTGCCATAGATGTATTTAATGAATTATAAAAGGTACTAACAGCTGCTTCTATGTCCCTTATTTTTGAGTCACTAATGGTAGAATATTTATTATTAGTAGTATTTAATTGAAATGCTTTAACTGCATCATAAGTTGAATTTATTAATATATTATCATATGCTGTTTGAATTTCTATTAGTTTTATTTGGTTTTGAATATATGAAGATAAAACTACCGAAATTGGTATTATTATTATTACAAATATAATTGCTAAATGTTGTAATTTCATATTACATTACCTTTCTATTTTAGTTAAACAAAAGGGATAGAATATTTTTCTACCCCTACATATATTTTATTGTAGAGACAGATTATTATCTGCTCAACAATTAATTTTAATTTCCTGATGTACTAGCATTAACTGATACTATTCCAGAATGTTGACCTACTATTTCATAAGAATCGTTTCCAGCTATTGTATAGAAAAAGTTTCTTAATAATTGAGAGATTGTTTGATTAGTATTTTTTACTGTAACAGTTACAATATCTCCTTCTTTAAGATTTATTCTTCCTGTTTCATATAATTTATTCATAACTTGTGTTGTATATATATTATAATACAAGTTTTCGCCTATTTTAGTTGATTCTACCTGAGTAGTTTTTTTACCTGGGTTATCATCTAGTTGTTGTATTAGTATTTCTGCTTCAAATGCATTTCCAGTAGAGTTAATTTCTCCTAAATAGCCTTCATAATCTTCTAATGTCATTTTTCCTGTTGTTCTAACATCATCTACAAATTTTGTAGTAGCTGTTTGAACTGCAAGTTGAGATATATTGTCATTTTTTTCTGCTAATGACATTAAAGGAAATATAAACATTAAAATTGCTGCTAAAAATATTGCTACAACTGTTATTAAACTATCTCCCATCTTTCTCCATCCTTTCTGCTGTTTTTATAAATTTACAAATTTTAATTATGTAATTATTCATCCATTATATATTGTATATATTATAACTCTTTTTGTTTTTGGGTCTACATTTGCTGTAGCAGATGTATCACCTGATGTTACATCATCTATTTCATCTACTACATATTCTCCTAGGCTCTCTCTAAACTTTGTGCCTTTGAATTTTTCTATAAATCCTTTATTTTCCCAATCATGTTTAATATCTACTGAAGAGCCATAATCATAATTTTCTCCTCCACTTGGGTCTATAAAAGTTTCTCCCGATAAAAATTTATCTAAATTTTCTTTACAACTACTTGCACTTCCTACCCAAGGCTCATGTCTTCTTGTTTCTTCTTCTATATCAAATGAACAAACATATGATTTATAAGTTTCTTCATAATATTTATTTGTATAATTAGTACTCCATAAATCTGGATTAGTTTTAGATTTATATATTGTTAATGGTGTTCCATCTGCATTCATAAATACTACTGTATATCTTTCTTTATAATATTTATATAAAGTTGGTATAATTGTTTCTAGTCCTACTATTCTATCTCCATCTTTTACTATTGTTCCTGTTAGGTCTTGCTCTTTATATTCCATAAAAGCTGTAACATCTGAACTTGCTAAAACAATATCACCAGTTTCTTTTGCCATATTAAACATAAATATAGTAATAGATAATGCCATTATAAATACAAATAGTGCAAATGCAATTTTTAAAGCATCTACTGCATTTTCCATATTTTTATTCCTTTATTTATATTATAAATATTTTATTTTTTATCATTAATATAAACTGCTGTAACTAATCCACTATTTGTGTCATATCCAAAATCTACCGTATATGTTTTACCAGATTGTATTTTATCATTTACTCCATTTATATCTGAAGTACTTGTTCCTGATGTTGCTTTTCCCGCTTCTAAATCTGCTGCAGGTTGGCCATAAAATAATGCAACTTTTTTAGAATCATCTTCTGCTCCTAAATTATGAGATCTAACCTCTTTAATTAAGGATTCAACATTAGAACCTCTTTGATTTCCCATATAATTTTCAAAGGTTTGGTTATATGCTTTTATTTGATCTTTTGACATATCAAGTGAATCTGTTATTGTGTCACTAACCCCACTAAATACAAACATTCCTATTCCTATAATTGATATTGCAAGTAATATTGCTCCTGCTATAATTAAAGCTTTTGATGCGTTTTCCATAAAAAATTCCTCCTTAAAATTTTATCTATTAGTTTTTTAAAATTAATATCTTAATTATTTATTTCTGTAAAAGTTATTTCTTTTACATTTTTAGTTTTTTCATGATAAGTTATTTTTGTACATTTAAAACTTTGTGCTCCATAATTTTTTATAAAATTTTCTATTCCATCTTTTAAGATTTTTTCTATTTCTAATACTTTATACTCATCTTTATATATAAATTCTATATACATTTTAATGGAATTCTCTTGATTATCTATGTACAATCCTTCATCATTTTTTAATATTTCGTTTTTTGAATTTATATCTTCTGTTTCGTTTATAATACTAACCAATTCTGTTCCTAAAACTTGAGCCTGATAATATGATTTATATTGATTATTTATTTTTTTGTTTTCTATTATGTTTGATCTATATTGATATACAATATAACATGATATTGCTAAGATAACCATAAATATAGTTAATACTAATAATATTTTATTTTTCATAATATACACTTTCATTATAATATTTTATTAATTTTTATGCAATACTTTTTTCTAAATTTCTACAAATTTCCTGTAGTTTCTATTTTAAATTTCTACAAATTTCATATAGTTTACTAGTTTTGTATTTTTTCCAAATCCTACCTCTGTACACTTAAAATATTTTATTTCTGCTTTAGTTTCTGTTCCTTCAACTTTATTTATAATTGAATTATTTTTTACTATTTCAATTAATTTACTTTCACTTTCTGCTTCTAAATTTTTGTATGTTTTTGAACCTATTTTTAATTCTATTTGTATATACATAGTATTATCTGATTTTTCTTGTGGCATACTTAAATCATTTTGCTGGTTAGTTTTATTTGCTAAATTTGCTAATCCTATTATATCATGTATAGTGCATTTTATTGGTGTAGGAGTATTTCCATCTGTAGAGGTTGTACCATAATATTTCAAAAATTGTTCATTAAAACTTGCTATTCTTGTTTCTTCAATTTTTTCTGCTGTCTCGGCACTATAGTTTCCCATTACATTAAAAATATATACACCAATAGAAATTATCATAACGCCTACTAAAACTTCTGCTGCCATAATTAGTGCCTTTGATGCATTTTCCATAGTTTCCTCCTAACCAATTTATTTTGCTTTTTCTTTAAAATACATTTTTATTATTCTTCCATTATTATCATCATACTTAATTTCTTTACATTCGAATTTTTTTCCTATTCTAAATTCATTATATATAGTTGTTAAGCTTTTATAATTTTGAATATCATTTAATAACTGATTTGTTTTAGTATTACTTTTTAAATATATTTCTGCTATATCATAATCTGGTGTTGTTCCTGGCACATCTATTCTAAATTCTTCTGCAATTTGTCTATTACTTTTTTCACTATAATATTTTACACTCTTATTATTATAATCAGAATTCTTTACTTCGTATTTAGAAATTTCTTTTTCAATTTTATTTTTATCTTCTAGAATTTTAGTTATACTATATGTTCCTGCTTTAAAATATGTTGTATTTGTAATTCCTGTTGTATATACTTCTATTGTCATTTCTTCATAACCATCATATTTAACATCATCTGTATTATTATAATCTTCAAGAAGGTTTGCTAAAGATAATAATTCACTTCCATATAAGGTTCTATCAAATTGTTCAAATCTTTCCATATATTGTTCTGCTTTTAAATCACCTTTAGCATTTTCTTTACTTTGCTCTAATGCAGATAAACTTTGGTAACCGAATACTAATAATCCTATTACTAATATTGCCATTAAAACAGATCCTGCCATAATTAAGGCTTTTGATGCATTTTCCATATATTTTCCCCTTATTTTATAATTTTTCTAGGTTTATGTACTTCTATAAACATTTTAATATTTACTTGCCATTCCACTCATTGATGTAGACATACTTGTTAATCCAATAAATACTAGTGGTATAATTAAATAGCCTACAAATATTACAACCATTGGTGCAAAACCTATTGCTCTTCCTATCATACCTTTTCTAGAAATTAAGCGCTCATTTGATTCTTTTCTACGAGCTTGATAATAGTCTCTTTCTGTATCTAATTCATCAAAAGCATCTGCTATTGGTATTTTTTCTACTGCTGCTTGCAAGCTTTCTACTATACGAATAAATTGTTGATATGATACATCTTCTTTTAATTGTTCTAGAGCTTCCCAAGGTCCACTTTCATAATTGTTAACACATTTGCTTATTGGTTCTTTAAAAATATCTGCATATCTTTCTAGCCATTCTAGTATAATTTCAACATTTACTCTTTCTATTCTCATAAGCATTAGTATAATAGTTTGGAATTGCATTACTTCATCTTCCATTTCTAATTGCCTAATTTTTGCTTGAAATTTAAGCATCCATATTGGCACATTATATGCAATTATTGAAAATACCATTGCTAATAATATTTCAAACCACTGCATATTTTCACTATTAACTAATTTTATTTTTCCTAATATTCTTTCTGCTGCTACATTCATTTCATCATCTGAACTCTCTAGATAATCTTTATTTACTCTACCTCTTTGCATTTCTTTAACTATATCTTCAACAGTAACATCTGTGTCACCTTTAAAATATTCTATATAGTCATTATCTGATTCAGTTATTTCCATTGCGCTTTTCATGTTCTTTTCTGACATTTGTCCTATAATATCATAATCAGTAGTTGGATCTGTATAAACATTTTGAATTACTATATTATGTAAGTACATGATAACTATTATTGATGCAATAAATGTAACTATTGCCAGTGAAATTCTATTTATATATATCCATTCCATTTTATCTTTTGATGCTGCATCTTTCATATCTTGTTGCAATTTTCTATATTCTTTTGTACCATCTTTTGGAATAAATAAATCTACAATTTTTTTAATAACTGTTATTTTATATAATTTTGCTTGCCAAGGATTTTCTGTATTTTTTGTGTTCATATTAACAGAGCCATTATCTTTTAATTTTCTTGTAAGTAAATAACATATAAATGTCATTATCAATATACATATCTGCATTATCATTCCAGCTTTACCTTCATAAAAAGAAGCTGTAAATGCAAATTGTGATATTGCCCAATTTTTTATTGGTTCCAAAAATAATATTGGAACTATTGAGATAAGTGATAAGCTTTGAAAAACATAATCTAATTTATCTCTTTTTAATATCTCTAATTGCATTTCTTGTGTAATATTATTTAAGTTTTTTAAATATAAAGATGCTCCATCTACTTTTCTATCACCAAATTCTTTTGTTAAGTATGATACTCCTGCAAATTCTTTTAAATATGCATTTGGTGCTATATCATAATATTTTTCCAGTTCACCTTCTGGATCATCTGAAATAAGAACATCATATATTTTTTCTGCCTGTCTTGACATTTCAACTTGCTCATCATCTTGTGCTACTTGATATATAGCCTCTTCAACCATGTTATATTCATGATAAGCATGTCTTATTTCTGAAAAGAAATTTATTTGTTGTTTTAATAATTTATTATCTATTTTATCAACCATACCATTAATTATAGTATCAGCTAAAAACACTTCAAAAACAAGTAAAAAAATCATAAGTAATGTATTTTTATTTGTCATTAATACTATTAATAATGTTAATGGTAATATTATTAATATTGCATTAGTTAATATTTTTGATGATTGCTGTCTTGTTAAATATTCATCATCTATATTTATTATTTCTAATCTTCTTCTTATTTTTAGTAAATATCTTTTTATAAATGGTATTTTTAAATATTTAACATACAGTTTTTGGTATAACATTTCTTTAGAAAATTTTTTTTCTTTTGTTCCTGCTCTTAATTTCTGTATTTCTCTTATTCCAGAAGACTGTAGTTTTCTTTTAAGCATTAAATATGCAATAACTATTATAACAAAGAGAACACCTACACCAATTAAAAAATACATTAAAATATCTCTAGACATTAATTAAGTAGCACCTCCTTGTTTTTATTGTGTAATTTTAGGTTTTCTTCCTCTTTTAGATGTTTGTTTTTCTTCTTTTATTATTTCTCCATTATCTGCTACATCATCTGAATCCCCATATTTTTTCATTTTTATGCCCCAATTTCTCTCTAAGAATTTATCAAATTCTGTAACATCATTATCATCCATATTATTTCTCATTTCACGAATATTGTGCTCTGAAATAGGGTTTGTAAGAATGTATGAACCATCATGATATTCCATAATATTAACATATTTATATATTTCTTTATTTGTACTTTTACTAAAATATATTGTTGCATTATCTATAAATTTGTCGAATTTTCCTTCTAATGTTTTTTCTTTTCTATGATCATATGTATATTCATTTTTTTCCTCTAGTGGTATACATTCTGTTACTCTTTCTATATATCTTCTTCCTCTAAAGTCTTTTACTAAATGAATATCAAAATTTAATACTTGTACAACTTGTTCTTCTGCTGTTTTTTCATTTTTAAATACTCCTGCTCTTAACATTGAGTTACGAAGTGCTGTTACTAAATCTGGAAATGTTTTAGCATGGTGTGTAAATAATGTAAATTTAGATGCAACCTGTGCAGATTGTATCATCCAAGATGCTACGGGGTCTGTTGCAACCTCTCCGGATTATATTAACAGAACCATCTGTTTTTTTCTGAACATCCAAACATTCTTGTCCAGAAACTGTTTCTGTCTCACGCATTGATAATATATTTCTTGTTGGATATATTTTTCTTAAGTGAAGCTCAAATGCAGTTTCTGTAATACGAAGGTTCATTGTTTCATATATATTTTCAATCATTGCCATAAGCATTGTTGTTTTTCCGGCAACCTTGCTCACCTGTAAGTGATATAATTCTGGCTCCTTTAACTAAGAATTTTAATAAATCTATTGCTTCTTCTTTTCCAGGGAAACGAATAATTTGCTCTAATGCTGCACGCTTAACATCAAATTTTCTTACGAAAAATGCCCATGTTTCTGACATACTAGGTCTAACAACAACTACACGAGAACCATCTTTCATTTCATTTATTTTATAACCATTTGTATCAGATAACTGACCTGGGTTATTGTATTTATATATATTCTGACATACTCTTTTTAGCTCTGCTTCTGACCCAAATGATAAAAATGCTAAACGAATAGATTTACCAGCAAACATAATCCAAATACTATCACAAGCTCTTGGGACTTTATGTTCTGCTATTTGGCTTAAGTAATCTCCATCTGTTTGTGCCACTTGGCTCAAGAAAGATTCTGGAAGTCCAGATACACCACCAGATATACCATCTATGTTCATATCTCTAATTTCATCTATACTACTATAGCCCTTATATTTTTGATAAATTCTTTGTACAACTACATTTATTTTATCTTCTAAAGTTAATACAAAATTTTCTTTTTCAAATATGTCATTTATTTCTTCTTCTGTAATAACATATGATGGTTTTGCCTCTCCTTCTATGTATTTTAATTGTGCCAAATCATATTTTTTTATTATTTCTGATAAAGCTTCATAGCCAAATTGCTGTTTATACATATATAATATAATATCAAATTTATCTTGTGCAGTTAAAAGAGAAGGTACATCAAAAGATATTGCTTTTGATACATTAGTTTCGTTTACACCATATTCTTTATATAATAAATCATATATTAATTCTTTAACATATTTTTTATCATTTACATCTCCATATGTACATCCTTTTAATGCCTTTTTCAACTCATACTTTTTGTTTTTTCTTCTTTTTAGTTCTTCTTCTGAAAGGCCTATGTCATAAAGATTTATTTTTGTTATTTCATCTAACCTTCTTTTTACAAATTCAATCATTTTATCTAATGTATAAGTTTTGTCGTCAACTTCTAATTCATCTTCTTTTACTTCATCTTTTTTCTTTTTTATAAAATTAAATAATAGTGCAGCACCTATTATTAAAACTACTATTATTAAAAATAGATTTACCATATTTTTCTCCTTTCGAAAGGATTAAGATTTCATTTGTAATTCTTGTAATTTATAAATAATATTTTCATTTACTCTATTTACTTCTTTAATAAATACATTGTTTTTATCTGTTTCATCTATACTCTTAAATTTTAATAAGAAATCTATTACTTTTCCTTCTGAACATGCTTCAAAATACAATGTATTATATGGTACTGTTAATATTAGCTTTTTTTCTTTCATATATCTTGTAATATTTTTAGCATTATATTTTGACTCATTATCATATCTTCCCATTAATACCATTACATTTCTTCTTTTGAAAAAATCATTTGTTTCTTTTAATTCTATAAATTCGTTTATTGTTTTTAATCTTTGTATTAAATTAACAACAACAACATCTGAGATATTAATTATTGTTTCTTTTTCTATTTTTCTCATTCTTCTACTTAAATCTACAAATATCAAATCATAATATCTATCTGCTGTTCTTAATATTTCTGGATATTGACTACATATTTGTAGATATTGGTTATAGTCATCTGTTGTTGGTGCTAAAAGCATATCTAACCTATCTCTTAATATTGTCTTTGAATAGTTTTTTACTATTTCACTACTTGTTTTATTACTAGATAAAACTCTAATTAACCCTTCTATTCCTGAATCAACACTAAGATTATTTTGGTTTTGATTTGTGCTTTTTTCCATTTCCCAAAAACATCCTTCTAATGTTTGTTCTTTAAAACTAGTTGATACAATTAATATTTTATAATTATGTTCAATTGCCATTTGTGCAGCTATTGCAGCTACAGACAATGATTGTCCTGTTTCTTTTTGTTCATCACTTCTGAATGTAATAATTGCCATTTCTAAACTCCTTTTTCTAATTGTTTAAAAATCTTTTTAATTTTTCCATATTCATTTTGTCCTAAAATTTGTTCTACTATATATATAAGCCCTTCCTTATATTGTTCACTTAATTTTTTCAATTTTACTTTTGCAACTCTTTGATTTTCTGCTATTACGCTTTGATCTCCTAATTCAAAAGGAAAGAAAATAACTTCATCATTCCATACAATTTTGTATCCTAAAGATAAATAATTTAAATAATCATCATCTTCTTGGCTTGATGTTCTAGAAAAAATTATTTTAGTTAAATTTAATATTTCTGTAATACCACTTAAAATTTCTAATCCTCTTTTTAATGTATATAAGTCTGTGCCTGTCACAAAATAATTTTTATCAGAATTGTCTATTCTAAAATTTATTACATTTTCATATGAATCTATATCTATAATGGCTATATCATATGGAAGTTCAGCATTTAAAGGCATTCCTAAATATTCTTTTATTTCTTCTAAGCTATCAAATCCAACAGCCACATCAATTTCTTCAAATTCAGTAATATAAGCTTTAGTAGGTTTTATATATGGTACTACATATTTTGCTTTTTGTAATAATGTAGAATCTACTACCAAAACCTTTTTATTTGTTGCTGTTAAAATTTTTGCTATATATAATAATAAATCTATTTTGTCATAACACCCAATAAAGCTTATTTTTCTCATAACTCCTCCTAATTATTTAACCACCTAAAGATTCTATATATTTTTCTCTTTCTTCTAATAATCCTTGAATTTCTTCTTCTGTTTTATCAACTACATTATCTGCCGCGTTTTCACTACTATTAATTGCATTATTTAATCCTTGTCTTACTAAATCTCTGTTTTTATTTAATTCAGTAAGTAATGCTGTTTTTGCTTCATTAACAATATTAGAATCACTTTTTATAAGAGCTTCTACTTCTGCACTAGGTACATATGTAATAGATGCAGCAGTTTGCATTCCTGGTTCTACATATTTTGTAGCATATAATTTTGCACCTTCTATTTTATATGTTTCAACTATTGCAGAACTCATTATTAATGTTTCTTCCTCTTTCATATCTAACCATATACATCCACTTGAATCAACACCTTCTAATGTAGGAATTGTAACTTCTTTATGTGACAAAACTATTAAATCCCTACCATCTGGTGTTCTTAATCTTATATCTATATATTCTCCACTTTCTATTTGGCTTGGTAATATTATAACATTATATTCTTGTGTTCTTACATCATTTCCTATTGTTTCTCCCTCATAGGTTAAATCTGTTGTTAAAATTGTTCCTGGATTCAAATCTACTTTAGCTTTAACTTCATATGGAACTTGTGTATATAAAACAGATGTATCTATTCTAGTGTTTAAATTCATTTCTATCTTTTCCACATTTTCTTCTGTTACATCTGCTCCTGATTTTATTGTATCTACTACAACATAAGCTTGTACTGTTTGAGCTTTTGCTTCATCTATTTCTTTATTTAATTTTGAAATTTGAAGTATTAGAAAACCTATTATTATTCCTGTTATTAACAGTGTTATTACTATTCCTAACAAAAAAGAATTATTTGCCTTTCTTTGCATTGGATTCATTGCCATAATATATTCCTCCTTAATTTGACAAAATACAATTTCATATTTTATTTTACAACACTATAAAAAAAAATTCAATAATATTAAGCTCCTTGTAATCAAAACTTAATATTATTGTAATATTTTTGTAATATTATCTTCTTTTGCAACAACAATTTGGCCTATTACAAATATTGTTTCTATTTCCTAAAAATAATACTGGATCTGTTTGGTTTGTAGTTACTGTAAATCTTGCTTGTGTATTATTGCTTCGATTTTCATTTTCTTTTTCTATATTGTTGCAAATGCATTCTCTAATATTTCTTAAATTTGGAATTCTATTATCTATACAGCTATTTATTTTTTCAGCCACATTACATATTGTTTTAGTAATAAGTGCAGTAATATATGAAAGTATAGTATATGATATAGCGAATATTAGAAAATCCGTATTAAATACAGAATATGTCAATATTAAATATATTGCAAAAAAAGTTGCTGATACAAGTATAGGGCATCTTAATATTTTAAGTAATACTATAGATAAAATTATGGTTGCAATTGGTAAAGCAAAAAATAATAACAATGTATTCATAAAAACCTCCATTGGAGTTTTTATATAAATTTAAATTAAAAACCCCTTCAATTTCTTCTATTATATTTTATGTATACATGTTATTATTTGTTACTATTCGCTTAATTTTATTTTACTCATAATCTACTTTTAATAGCATTAAACCATGTGCAGGTAAAGTTTTTCCTGCTTTTGTTCTATCTTTCCCTTCGATAATTAATGAAATATCTTCTGCTTTTATTTTTCCAAGTCCAACATCAACTAGTGTTCCTGAAATAATTCTTACCATATTATATAAAAATCCGTTTCCTGTTAAGTCTATAGCAATTTTGTCTCCTTCTGTTATTATTGTTGCAGAATATATTGTTCTTATACTGCTTTTTGAACTTGTTCCACTAGATTTAAATGCTTTAAAATCATGTTCTCCTTCAAAATATTTTATAGCTTTTTTCATTGCATCTACATTTAGTTTTGTTGGAATATGATATACCATGTTCCTGTATATTGCTGTTCCATATTTTGAGTTATCTATTACATATCTATAAGTCTTTTTTTTACAATTATAACGACTATGAAATTTTTCATCAACTTCTTCAGCATTTTGAATTTTTATAGAATTTTTAACTTGTGAATTTATTGCTATTGGTATTTTTTCTATTGAAATATTGGAATTTGTTTTAAAATTTGCTACTTGTCCCATCGCATGAACACCTGCATCAGTTCTTCCTGATGCAACTAAATCTACTTTTTCACCTGTTATATTTTCAATAGCTTTTTCTATTTCTCCTTGAATATTTAACTTTTTTGGTTGCTTTTGCCATCCATTAAAATCTTTTCCATCATATTCTATTGTTAATTTAATATTTCTCATTCTAATTTCCTGTTTCTTTATTTTTTATATTCTCTTTTTCATTTTTAATTTTATTTTTCATTAATTTAAAGTGTGGCCTTTTATTTTCTTTACTATTTCCAAATTTTTTAATTACTAAATTTTTAATAAGAATATTTTTTAATGCTTCTTCTTTTAAATCTAATATTAAATTTCCATCTTTAGCAATAGAAATTTTTCCTGTTTCTTCTGATACAACTATTGCTATAGCATCTGTTTCTCTTGATATTCCCATAGCAGCTCTATGTCTTGTCCCTAATCCATTTGTTATTTGTTTTTCATCAGATAAAGGTAATATACAAGCTGCTGCTGATATTTTATTTTTGCTTATAATAATTGCACCATCATGTAGAGGAGTTTTTGGAACAAATAGATTTACTATTAATTGAGGGGATACATCTGCATCTATCTTAACACCACTATCCATTATATCATTCAATTGTATATCTCTTTCTAATACAATTAAACCACCAATTTTATTATTTGATAATTCTTTTGCTGCTATTACTATTTTGTATATATCTTCTTTGGTTTTTGTTTCAAGACTTTTTTCAAGTCCGATTCCAAAGAATTTTGTAAATTTATTTGTACCTAATTGCTCTAACATTCTTCTTAATTCTGGTTGAAATATAATCATTAAAGCAATTACACCATAAGTCATAAATATTGTTAAAAACCAATTTAATATTCTAAATTCAAATATACCACTTAAAATTGTTATAAATATTATTAATACAATTCCTTTTAATAGTTGCCATACTCTTGAAGTTCTAGCAGATTTGATAAATTTATATGCTATATAGCTAACAATAAGTATGTCTAATATTAAGATTATTAATTTTAGTGGATTTTTTGAAATATCTACAATATATTGGGTTATTCTGGTCCAAAAGCCATTAATATTCATTGAAAAAACATCCATATAAATTCCTCTTTACATATTTATTAAATAATATATTAATGTTGTTCCCATTGCAAGTAGCATTAATATTGCTAATATTGCTGCCATTATTCTTGTTGCAATTTTTCCTACATCTCTTTTATTTTTTTGTTTTTCTTTCATCTCATTCAACCTTTTTATAAAATATTTAAGTTTTTAATGGTTTTACTTATAAACCTATTATTAATAATTTAATTCTGAAAACATTTAGTTTATATGTTTTTATAACTTCTGGTATACCATAATCAATTCCGTATGTTTCAACTGTTATACTTTTTATTATAGGTTTTTCTTTTGGTGTATCTGCATCTATATTATTACCATCATCATCTTTTGGAGTTTCAAAATCTTCATCTACATCTTCACTCCTATAATATACTTCTATGTCAGATATTTTTTTAGCTATATCTAATCCTTCAATAACTTTTCCAAATGGTGCATATAATCCATTTAAATAGCTATTATCTCCTACCATTATAAAGAATTGTGAACCTGCTGAATTATAACTTTCTTCATAATAACCATAAGTTGTATAATCACTTCTTGCCATAGATATTACGCCTTCTTCATGTCTTAGATTATTTGTATCATATTCATTTGCAAGAAATTCTCCTTTAATGCTATATTCAACATCTAAGAAATCTTCGAATTTATCTTCTATTGTTTCATTGTTCTCTAATGATTTTTTATATGTTTCAAAAGTTGAATATGAAGTTATTGTTTTTCCATCTACTGTATATTCTCCATCATAAAACTCATCTAATATTTTTTCAAAAATTTCTTTTTCATTTAAAACTTGATTTAAATCATATATATCTTCAAGTGTTGGTGATGCTAGTGTATCTCCATTTTTTGCTCCTCCTTGTATTACAAATTCTGGAACAACTCTATGAAAATTACTATTAGTAAAAAATCCTCTATTTGCTAATCTTATAAAATTTGCAACAGTATTTGGTGCTTTGTCTGGGTATAATTCGATTTTTATATTTCCATAATCTTCTATTTCTATTGTTGCAACTGGATTTGGTATATTTAAAGTTGTCTTTTTATAAATTCCATATCCTACAAATGATATTGCTGTTAATAATAACAATATCGCTATTATTAATATTATCCTAATTACTATTTTACTCATTTTATTTATTCCTCCTAGTTTACTTAAATCAATTATAATAATATCATAATTAATTTTTTATTACAACATTAATTACATAATTAAATTATCAAAAACAAATTGTTCTTGCATCCTTTTTAAAGATTGTTTAATTGTTCTTGCTCTTATTTCACCTATTCCATCTACTTCATCTAATTGTGGAATATCAGCCACCAAAATATGTTGAAATGATTTAAAAGATTTCACAAGATTTTCAACAATTGTACTTGGCATCCTTGGTATTTTATTTAATATTCTATAACCTCTTGTATATACACCAACCTCATCATAATTATCAAAATCTTCATAGCCTAAAAGATTTGCTATCTTATCTGGTTTTATTAATTCTTCATAATTAACTGTTTTTAATTCACTTAATACTCTATCTGCAGTCCTTTTCTTACCAGGAGCAATATAATCTTTTATTATAAGAAGCTCTTCTTTTTCTAAATCTCCAACTGTTTCATCAAGTTGCATTTCTAATAATCTTCCTTCTTCTCCAAGCTCGTCAATAGCTTTATTTACTTCTCCTGCTATTTTCATTACCATTTCTGCTCTTTGTATTACTGTAATTACATTTTCTAAAGTTACAATATCATTAAATTCATATTCATTCAATATATTTATTTTATTATCAAACACCTTTTTATACTTTTCTACAATTTGTAATGCCTGATTAGCTTTTGATATAACATCTGCAGAATTTCTTAAAACATACCTTTCATTCCCTCTAAATAATGTTATTATACTTCTTCTTTGAGAAATACTAATAACTAAAGAACCGGTTTGCTTAGCTGTACGCTCAGCTGTTCTGTGTCTAGTTCCTGTTTCTGTTGTATATATATCTGAAGATGGTATTAGTTGTGTATTTGCATATAAAATCTTCTTAAAATCAGAACTTAATATTATTGCACCATCCATTTTAGCAAGTTCATATAATTTTGCAGAAGTAAAATCTACATCAAGTTTAAATCCACCATCTACTAATTTTAAAACTTCCTCATTATCTGCTACAGCTATTAAAGCTCCTGTTTTAGCATTAAGGATATTTTCCAATCCATTACGAATCGCTGTACCTGGTGCAATCTGTTTTAAAACTTCTTCAATACCATCAGCCATCATTTCCACTCCTTTTCGTTTTAGGGACAGGTCTCCCAACGAATTTTTATTCGTTTTGGGGACAGGTCTTTTAATACATAAAAAATAAAATGATTATTTTAGATTTAATTCTTTTAATGCTTCATTTATATTTTTCACTCCTATTATATCTAATTTAAAACTTTCTTTCAATAGTTTTTTATTACTTTCCGGTATAATACATTTTTTAAATCCAAGCTTTTCCCCTTCTTTTATTCTTTTTTCTATCATATTAACTGCTCTTATTTCCCCAGTTAGTCCTACTTCTCCTATTATCACTACATCTTGTGGAATACTTATGTTTTTATAACTTGAGGCACAAGCTATAATTATTCCTAAATCTATTGCAGGTTCTGCAATCTTTATTCCACTTACTACATTCAAATAAACATCTTGTGTACCTAATACAATTCCTGCTCTTTTTTCTATAACTGCAATAAGTACAGCTAATCTATTATAATCTATACCATTTGCTGTTCTTTTTGGTATTCCAAATACACTTGGTGTAGTTAATGCCTGAAGTTCTATTAGAAGTGGTCTTGTTCCTTCAATACTAGCCACAATTACAGATCCCGCTGGATTATCTTCTTTTTCCGAAATAAGTATTGATGATGGATTTGTTATTTCTACCATTCCTTCATTTTTCATTTCAAACATTCCAACTTCATTTGTAGAGCCAAATCTATTTTTTACACTTCGTAATATTCTATATGAAAAATATCTCTCTCCTTCTATATATAGTACTGTATCTACCATATGCTCCAATACTCTTGGTCCTGCAATATTTCCATCTTTTGTAACATGACCAATTATTATTGTTGTTATCCCATTATCTTTGCACATTCTCATTATTCTAGCAGTAATTTCCCTTACTTGACTCACTGTTCCTGCTGCTGAAGTAATCTCTTCTGAATACATTGTTTGAATAGAATCAATTATTACAAGTTTTGGATTTATAGATAATATTACCTCTTGAATATCATCTATATTTGTTTCACCTAAGAACATCAGCTCATCATTATTTATATTTAATCTATCTGCTCTTATTTTTATTTGTTCTGCTGATTCTTCTCCAGAAATATATAGTACCTTTCCCTCTCCTTGTACTTTGTCACAAAGTTCTAATATCAATGTAGATTTACCAATTCCTGGCTCTCCTCCAACTAAAACAAGAGAACCTTTTACTAGTCCACCTCCCAAAACTCTGTCTAGTTCTCCTATACCTGTACTAGTTCTTGCAACATCTATTCCTTCAATTTCTTTAAGTTTTCTAGGAGTTGACTTTTTCTTATTTCCAATTGATAAATTATTTATAGCTGAAGTTGCTTTCTCTTCATAAAAAGAATTCCATTCATTACAAGCAGGGCATTTTCCTAACCATTTTGCTGATTCATACCCACAACTACTACACACAAACACTGTTTTAGATTTTGCCATTTCTACCTCCTTCGTTTTAGGGACAGGTCTCCCAGCGAATAAAAATTCGTTTTAGGGACAGGTCTTGCTCTTTTCTTTTATTATTTTTTGTATATTTCTTTCTCCTATTCCCAACAATCTTGAAATTTGTTTTGCATAAATTCCTTTTATTTTGGCAATTTTGAATATATATTCATCTCTTATTTTCTTATTATAATTTTGAATTTCTAAAATATTATCTATACCTAATGAGTTCTTAATAAATTCAACTGCTCTCTCATCACTTAAATATCTTTCAAATTCAAATTCCGTGTCTGAATATTTTATTTCCTGCTGATTACTAAAATATATAAAGCTTTCTACTGCTTTTTTTCTATTATTATCTATAATACATAATACAAATTCTGTATCAGATATTTTATGCTTATTATTTTTAATGTATAAATAATCTTTATAACTACTCCATTTATATTCTTCTTTCTGTCCTATTTTCTCTATTTCTGGATTTTTATGAATATATCTAACTAGATTCAGCAAATATTCTTCTGTATCTACACATAAACTTTTAAATCTGTTTTGAAATACATGTCCAACTCTTTCATATTTTTTATTAAAATACATGGCATATTTACTACAAATCATATGCATTATTTCTGAAATACAATCTTTAGCATCATCTATAACCAAGTGTACATGATTATTCATAATTACATAAGCATAAATTTTATATTTATATTTTTCTTTGGCTAATTTTATTTCTTTGATAAATTTTTCTTTATCAAAATCATCAAAGAAAATAGCTTGTTTATTAATTCCTCTTATCATTATGTGATAAGTATTTGTTATTGTTTTACTATTAGTTCTAGAAATTCTGGGCATAAAAACTCCTTTCTTTTTTATACCCCTATTTCTTTTTTAAAGCACATAAACTATAGCATATTTTTTAAAAATATGCTATAGTTTTTACTAAAAATTTACATTTATTTCATTCTTATATAATTATAATATTGTTAAACAATTTTATAAGACCTGTCCCTAAAACGAATTTTTATTCGCTGGGAGACCTGTCCCTAAAACGAACATGGCGTGGGCCCAGGCGAGGCCGATTACCCAGTTTGGTTGCATTGTTTGGTTGTTTATTTGTTCTCCTATAAGTCCATGTTCATTGCTACTTTCTACTATGAATTTTATGCATTCTTCTGCTTTTTTATTTTCTTTTATTTCTTTATAGTATAATGCCATCCATAGTGTAGCTATTGACCATGGGCTTTTTCCTTCTCTATAATGGTCTCCTTCAAATCTTAAGTACCCTCCTGTATATGTTCTTAATGTCATATTTATTTTTTCAATTGTATTTATTATTCTTTTTTCTTTTGGATTATAAATTTTAAATGGTATTATTGTTCCAAGCATACTTATATCTGTAATTTCATCTTTAGTATTTCTTTTAAGTGTATTTTCTTTTGCATTATACATGTTTTCATCTATATATTTTTTTATTTCTTTTTTATAGAATTCTATCTTTTTTTCAATTTTATTTATGCTTTCTAGTTTTAATCTGTTTTTTTCTTCATATTCTGGTTTAAATACTTCATACATTTTTATAATTGAATCAAATGCTGAATATATGCTTGCTAATGAATATAGATGTATTCCTTCATTCATTTCCCATAAGTCATAACTAACTGGAAGTTTGTTTCTATTTTCTGTGTGATATGTTTTTTCTATTTCATTTTTTACAATATCACTATCGTCATGTAAATTTAAAATATTGTCCATATATATAAATAAAAATTTTACTGCATTTTCACACATTTTTAATACATCTTTTAAGAATTTTTTATCTTTAGTTTCTTTATAATGTTCATATGCTCCATAAATTACCCCTGCTGTTTCATCTATTTGATATCCCCAACATGGTGCTAATCTTCCATCTGTATAAAATCTTTGTTCCCACATTCCATTTTTACTTTGGGTATTTTTGCAAAAAATTTTATAAAATTTTTCTGATTCTTTTGTCATTTTTACTTTGTCAAATGCTCTTGTTATAAATACTGCATCTCTAGGCCAACAGTAACCATATCTACCACATTGTGATAAATTTTCATCTACTTCTACTGCTGCCGCAACTCCTCCTGTTTCTCTATTAGTTAGTAGTGGAAATAATAATATACTTCTTTTATAAACTTTATTAAATTTTTTATTATATTCACTATTTTCTTCTTTTAGATTTATATTTATATGGTCTTTTACATATTTTTTCCAATGTTTTTCAATAGATATTTGTTCATGTGATATATCTTGCTTTTTTATATTTTCAATATTTTTCCACATTTCTTCTTGTGATATCTTTTCATTATCTACAAAATACATAAATATAGTTAATTCTTTACTTTCACCAGGTTTTATTAATCCTACTTCATAATTTATACTAGAGTCTGCACTCATACCAATATAATCTTTATCATTAATTACTCCACTTCCTATATTGTTTTCTGTGTCATTTAATTGATGTGCGTTTATGTTGTTTTTTGAAAACATACACATTGTATTATTGTGACTATATTGCATAAGTACATTATTTTCTATTTTTGAGCCTACCATATTATTTGGATTTGATAATAATTTTGAATGAATCAAAAAGTTAACATTTAAATCTATAATATTATTATTTTTTAAAATATATCTTTTTATTAATACACTATTTTTTATTGATACAAAATCTGTTTGTTTTATTTTCAAATTAAAATATGTATTTTCTATTTCTGTATTTAATACATTTGTATCTTCTGTATAATATTGATTATATTTATTATTCTGATCTTCATGTAAATATATTATACATGAATCATTTATTTTTACACCTGTATGGAAGAAATCTAAAAATTGTCTAAAGTCTGGTGTATTGTACATTACCCTTAATAATTCACCTTTTTTAGTATAGCTTGCTGTTATGTCTTTTCCTCCAATTATAGCATCATTAAAATACTTGTTCTTCATCTGTTTCTCCTTTATACTCCTATTTATTGAAAGTGCTTGAGTATATAAATTATTTGAAATTTAAATCTACTTATTTTCAACAATCATTACAATTTGTCTTTCTAATTCTTTTAATCTTTCTTTTATTCTCATAATATCTTCATCATTTGAATTTTTATCTAAATACTCTTCTTTAACAATACTTGTCATATCTTCTAATTCTTCTTTTAATGTATTCATTCTTTCTAATACATCTAATCTTAAATATCTCTCTTTAGCTCCATCATTTGTTTTTCTTACCATTTGTAGTCTTTCATCTAATTCATATGTTTCTCCAAAATCTGGAATAGTTATTGGTATTTGTGTATTTTCTTCTAATTTTTTGCTTAATTCAATTTGTCCTTCTGGCTCTCCATGTACTAAAAATATATGTTTAGGTGGATTTGTAAATGAATATACAAAATTCATAAGCCATTCCTGATCAGCATGTCCTGAATAACCTTCTATATATTCTATTCTCGCATTTACAGCAATTTCTTCTCCAAATATTTTTACTTTTTTATCTCCATCTACTAATTTTCTACCAAGAGTTCCTGGAGCTTGATAACCAACAAAAAGAATTGTACTATTTGGATCCCATAAATGATGTTTTAGATGATGTTTTATTCTACCTACTTCACACATACCACTTGCAGATATTATTATAGATGATTCTTCTCTTGCATTTAATTCCTTTGATTCATCTGCAGTTCTTGTAAATCTTAGTCCATCAAATTCTAGTGGATTATCTCCTTCATTTATAATTTCTTGTGTTTCTTCATTAAATAAGTTCATATTTTCTTTAAATACTTCTGTTGCTGATATTGCAAGTGGACTATCTACATATACTGGAACACTCATTAATCTTTGATATTTTTTATAAAATTCCTCACTATGTTCAACTTCTTTTATTCTATTTAATTCATATAATATTTCTTGTGTTCTACCTACTGCAAAAGATGGAATAACCACTGTTCCGCCTTTTTCAAGTGTTTCATAAACAATGTCTATAAACATTTTTGCTTTATCATCATTTCTCATATGAAGCCTATTTCCATAAGTAGACTCCATAACTAAATAATCCGCATCACTAATCATTGTTGGTGGTGATAAAAGTGGAATATCGTTATTACCTAAATCTCCTGTAAATACTACTTTTTCTCTTTTACCATTTTCTGTAATCCATACTTCTATTATTGCTGAACCAAGCATGTGTCCTGCATCATTGAATCTTACTTGTATATTATCACTTATTTCTACTATTTCATTATATTGAACTGGACTAAATATTTCTAAACATTTAGCAGCATCTTCTGCTGTATATAATGGTGGAAGTGGCTTTTCTCCTTTTCTTTCCCTTTTTCTATTTTTCCATTCTACTTCCATTTCTTGAATATGTCCACTATCAGGTAGCATAATAGCACATAAATCACAAGTTGCTTTTGTAGCTATTACCTTATTTCTATAACCTTCATTATATAATTTAGGAATTCTTCCTGAATGATCTATATGTGCATGTGTAAGTAACATAAAATCTATTTCATTTACATCAAATAAAAATGGTGCTTCATTTTCAAATTCATCTGATGCTGATCCTTGATACATTCCACAATCTACTAAAAATTTTTTTCCAGCTCCTTCTACTAAAAAGTTTGATCCTGTAACTGTTTTTGTAGCTCCTAAAAAAGTTATTTGCATAATTACCTCCTATTTTATATAAATAGTTTTACTTTTTTCTTTATTCTTACATTATTTGCATTAAGTTTATGTGTAGTTTCTATAATTGTACCATCATAATAATCTGCATATAAAATTTTATTTTCATATTTAAATTGTATATTTAAACTTTGTAAACATATCATTTTCATATTAAATACTTCTTTTACAATATTATATGTTACTTCTTCATTATTTGAAATTTCATCCCATACTTTTAAATTTTCTGCTTTTCTTAGTATTAATTCTATTATTTTTTTAAAATTAGGCTCTAATTGTTTTATATCTTTTATATATTCAATATTACTTATTGGAATATATCTGTAATATCGTATTTTATAAATCCAATTAATTAGTTCTTGCTTATTTTCTTCATTTATTTTCAAAATTAAGTCGTTTGCAATTTTTAAAAATTCATTACATAATTTTATTTCATACTCATTCTTATCAAGCTCAAAAATGTCATTTAAAAACTTTATTTCTTCTTCTAATTTATTTTTTTGTTCAATAAATTCTTTTGGAAGTATAATTTTATTACATTCTTCAATTTTTTTTATTAAACCTAATCTTTCTTTATTTAGTATATCTACTAAAAAGCTTATACTAAATATTTTTTCTTTACTTGGTAATTTTTTATTTCTTGAATAATATTCTTTTCTTAATGCTTCATCATTATTTAATAGCTTGTCTATTTTTTCAATTTGTTTTGAATATTCTTTCTTTTCATTTGTTATTTTTGTTATTAATTCTTTTTTATTATTAAAAAGTTCAAGTCTTTCTTGTTTTTCATCTTTTATTTTCTTTATTCTTTCAAAATATTCTTTATTCTTTTCATCTTCTATATATTTATTAACTGTCATTTTAGTAGCAATATCTAATATATTAGCATATTTTTTATTATTTATATTTTTTATTCCATTTATTAATAATAATGTTTGATATATAAAATTAAATTCTATGTTTTTAATTTCTTTTGTTACAATATCCCATGACCATCCATTAAAATCTCTTATAACTTCAACATTTGATTCAATATTTCCATATTCTATTAATTTAGTTAATGGTTCTTCTAAATATTCGTATTTCATATTTAAAGTTATATAAGATGAATCCAATTCTAAAATAGCTGTTAATATTATAAGTTCATTTTGAAAACAAATTATTTCTCCATTTTTTTTATCTATTTTAAATAATAAATTATTTTTTTCTAATTCTTCTGCCTCTGCTGTTCCTGCCTTTACTAAAAAGATTTTTAAACATTTTTCTTTTATTATTCTTAATATATTTTCTATATATTCTTTTTTTGTAGGTACTTGTCTTTTTACTGTTTCATAATCTTTATATGCATTTTCTATTTTATAAAGCATACTAAGTAAAAGATTTTTCACATCATAAGAAAATAATTTGTTTTCCAAAATTTTTTCTAATTCATTATTATAATCTTTCATATCTATATTAAATTTAGATAAAATTTTTATTTTCTTCATATTTCCCTCTTTGGTAGTTTTAAATTTAATCTTCATTATTAGTTCTAGTCATTTTTAATTCTTCCCATTTTTCTTTAGACATAAGTACTTCTCTTGGTTTACTTCCTTGGAATCCAGAAATTATTCCTCTTTCTTCCATTTGATCTATAATTCTTCCTGCTCTTGCATAGCCTACTTTAAATCTTCTTTGTATAAAAGATGTTGAAGCTTGTTTTGTTTCTACTACTACTTCTATAGCTTCCATTAATAATGGATCTGTATCATCTTCTTCATCTTGACTATCTATTTCTTTGTCTGTGTTATTAGCATTTTCTATTTGTTTTATAATTTCATCATTATATGTAGCTTCACCATTATTTTTAACAAAATCAACTATTTTTTCTACTTCTTTGTCAGATATAAATGCTCCTTGTATTCTAGTTGGCTTTGGAGCTCCTGCTGGATAAAATAACATATCTCCTTTTCCTAATAATTTTTCAGCTCCTGCCATATCTAAAATAGTTCTTGAGTCAACTTGTGAAGATACTGCAAATGATATTCTAGAAGGTACATTTGCCTTAATTATACCTGTAATAACATCAACTGATGGTCTTTGTGTTGCAATTACTAAATGCATTCCAGCAGCTCTTGCCATTTGTGCTAATCTACAAATTGAATCTTCTACATCTTTTGGAGATACCATCATTAAATCTGAAAGCTCATCTATTATAATTACAATTTGTGGTAATTTATGTCCTTCTCCCTCTCCTTCTAAAGCTTCATTATACCCTTTTATATCTCTAACATTTTTGCTAGCAAATAAACTATATCTATTAACCATTTCTTGAACTGCCCAAGCTAAAGCTCCTGCAGCCTTTTTAGGATCTGTAACTACTGGTATAAGTAAATGTGGTATACCATTATACACAGAAAGTTCAACAACTTTTGGATCCACCATAACAAGTTTTACTTCACTTGGTTTAGCTTTATATATAATACTTGAAATTAATGTATTAATACATACAGATTTACCAGAACCTGTTGCACCTGCAATTAATACATGTGGCATTTTAGCAATGTCTGTAACTACTTCATTTCCTGCTACATCTTTTCCTAATGCAAAAGCAAGTTTTGATTTATGATTTTTAAAACTATCGCAATCTATTATATCTCTTAATGGTACTATTTCATTTTCTTTATTTGGAACTTCTATTCCTACTGCTTGTTTACCTGGTATAGGTGCTTCTATTCTTATTGTTTCAGCTGCTAAATGAAGTGCAATGTCATCTGCAAGATTTGCAATTTTACTTACTCTTACACCTTCTGCTGGTTTTAATTCATATCTAGTTATAGCTGGTCCTACAGATACATTTTCCACTTTAGCTGAAACTCCAAAACTATATAATGTTTTTTGAAGTTTTGTTGCTGTATCTGCAACAGCCTTTTTACCACCTTTTATACCTTTTTTATCTCCTTCTGCTAATAATTGTATTGGTGGAAATTCATAATGCTCATCTTCTACAGTTAATGTATGCTCTAATTGTAAAACTTGTTTTACTTTTTCTTCTTTTATTTCTTGTTCTTCTTTAAATAAATTTGCTTCTATAACATCTGGATTTGGTTTTTCTTCGCTTTTTTCTTTTTTCTTTCCACCTATATTAAATGGAATTAAATTATCATCTTTATGATCATATTTTTTAAGCTTTTTATCTTTTTCTTCTGAATCATCATTTAAATTTATTGTTAATTGTTCTGCTAATTGTTCTGCTTGCCTTTTTTCTTCTTCTTTTTCTCTTAATCTACGCTCTTTTTTAGTTTCTTTTCTTTGAGTATTAATTTCTTGTTTTCTAGCTTCTCTTATTTCTTGTTTTGCAATTTTATTTTCTTCTCTTATTTCTCTTCTAGAATCTACAAATTCAGCAATTAATTCAGCAGGTCTTATGCCAAATATAAATACAAGTAAAATTGCTCCTATTCCTAAACATAATATAACTGTTCCAACATCTCCTAAAAGACTTATTAATAATGATGCAATTGCTGTACCTATAGCTCCTCCACCATTATTTAATTCGCCTAATTCATAACCTTTTTCCACTACTTCTGAAAATTCATCAGTTATATCTAAATTTCCTTTTGAAAATTGAAATACACTAAGTATTGTTGCAATACTTACTAAAAATATTCCATATTGTATTAATTTTGATATTAAATATTCCTTGTCTTCTGATGCCATATATATTGCAATTAAAAATGTTCCAACAGGAATTATATATTTTATTGAACCCATAATTCCACCCAAGATTGGACTTAAATGTTCACCTATATAACCTGATTTTGTATATATTAATATTGCAAGTAATATACTTATTAAAAGCATACCTACAACTGCTACATTTACATCTATTTTATCTTTTTTTGCTCTTCTTCCTCGCTTTGCCAATGTATTTTCCTCCTTAGAAAATTTTATTTTAAAATATTCCTTTTGTATTATATCACAAGCTATTTCAAAAGCAACTAAAAAATAAAAAATGTAATATAAATGTAATATAAGTTACTGTTTAGTATAACATATATACTTTACATTGAAGAAGTTATTTATTTTTATTAATTTTTTTTGTAC
>CALXYR010000006.1 GCA_944393025.1 uncultured Clostridia bacterium
CCCATTCTGGTATGTATGGTGCATACACCGAAATTAACCAGCTGATGGTGAGAGATGGTCATGTATCAATCAGCACCATGGAAGAAATTCCGGAAATTTTGCCAACCACAGGAGTAACCGTGTTTGATACAAGACGCGAAAAAACGTGGAAAGCAGAATTGGAGGAGTATTTAGCACAGAAAAAAGAATATACCGGAGAAATTTTTGACTATAATAGGTTGTGGAACTGCATTCAAAGAATTGCAATTCAATTTATACAAGAAATCTCAAAATAAGATATACAAAAATGGTATAGAGCCACTAAACTGCAAAGTTTAGTGGCTCTATTCTTTTGAGTAACGAAAACCCCCAAGAATAACATCTTGGGGGAAAGATTAGAGATTAAAACTATTATATTTTAAATATTCTTTAGAAGCAAATTTGAAATTTACTCCGTAGAAATATCAGTATCATCCTCATCTGAAGGAGATTCATCATCCTCATTGACCTCGAGAACTTCAGAAACCTCATTCAGCATAAGGAGTTTCTTGGAAACCATCATGGTAATCAGAGAGGTATAAACCGTGGGTGCGATTTTCTCAATGATTACTTTTGCTTGTTCAACGAAAGATACGGCAGATTTACTGAGTTCATCCTTATCATGCTCAGATTCTTCCAAAGCTTCTTTGTTTCCAAGTACCTTTTTGCCATAAAGGAACACGAAAACTCCAGATAGAGCAATCAAAAAAGCACAAATCTTCAGCTTTTTCTGTTCTTCCTCATTGGACAAATTAATGTTAAATTTGTCCTGAACAAAGAGCTTGATAAGATCGATATATGTATCAATCTTAATTCGGAAGTCTTCGGTAATGGCACGAAGCTTGTTTCCCGTCTTTCCAGTAAACTTCGGCTTATGAAGTGTTACATAAACCAAAATCACGCTAAAGGCGATAGGAAGCATATCTTCAGTTTTTGGCTGAATCCAAGCAAATTTCTTGCTAATGGACTCCAACTGGTTCATACCAGCTTCTACTTCTTCAACAGAGATATCTTTTTCCTCTTTAGCACCGAAAATGCAGGAAGCAGCTTTTACAGCACCATATGCACCAGCAGAAAGACCACCAATTACCATCAGCTCCTTAAGAGCCCTCTTGTTTTCAAGAAAACTCAATTTAAAGCCAAACTGCTTCTCACAGGTTTCAGCAATGTTGTTTACCGAAAGGTCGAATTCACCAGAATTCAGAATCCGGTAAGCACCATAAACTGCTGCTACAGGAACAGCCCATTTCAAAACAGGCTTATACTTTTCTGCCCATACTTTTAGGGTTTCAAAGTTCTCCTTGGGAGAATTTTCATAAAGAATGGACTTAATGCTGGTTTTCTTTTTTGTTGTTTCTGCCATAGAAGTTCCCTCCTTAACTTTTTGTTGTATGGATTGTTCTAATTCTTGCAGTTCAAGTTCTTTGTGTCTTAAGACATCTTCGCGTTCTTGCAGTTCTCTTTCCTTGCGTTTAAGGAAAAATACCTTGGAAAATTTCTCGTAGTCTGACTGCTCAAATTTAAATCCCAAGGGAATTTTCATGTGAACAGAATCCCCATTATCACTAAGTTTAATGAGATTGCATTTATATTTGAATGAACAATTAGAACAATAAAGTTCTTTTCTGCCTACTGGATTACTTGAGGTAAAAGGGACATTAAATGTAACAATAGGCTGGTCGGTATGCTCAATGATGGATTCAATCGGAAATTTTCCATTGAGAGAAAAGCGGGAACGCCCACACATCTCTCCAATAGTGTAATAATGTAAGTATTCACCATTTACGAAAATACTGTACCGCTCTGTAGCACAGTCAGCTGGATAAACAGATGAATTTTTAAATGTTGCTGGAGAAATGGGAGTATAATATCCCAAATGATGTGGATGTTTCCAGTTATGCCATTCACCACAAATAGGACATAAGTATTGCGTAGGAGTTAAATTTAAAAGTTCTTTTTCCACATAACCCTCCTCCTTATATTACTGTTTACTTAATAGTTTTAATCTCCTTTCTTAAGAGTGTATTTGTGCATATACACTTTAGGCTACCAAAGTCAATTTGCCTTTGATATAAGCACATAAAATACCGATTTCTATTATACTACAACTTTACATAAAAGTCAATTATTCTAAATTTTCATTCTAAAACTAAAAGTTTGAATAAGAATTTGTGTTATTCTTATTCAAACTTTTAGTACAACTTATTTTTTCTTCTTTTTAATAGAAGTTCTGTAAATTAATCCATTGCCAAAGTTAATTGTTGTTGTGCCCTTGGAATTTATGGTAATTTTACCAATTTTTTGACTTACAGAAATACCACTTTTGCTAACATTTAAAAAAAGTACTATTGCCAATTTTAATCCGTTTCCTATAACTAATTCCCATTGAGGATGTCTCCTTTCAGAAAAATTAATGTACTTTTCCTATTTTTTAGACAAAAGAATTTTATAAAAAAATATAGTAATAGTATAACATGTTTTACATAAAATTACAAGTTAGATAGATAACAAACACACACCACATGGGGTAGATGTATATCCACAGTCGGCTGCTGGAATGGCTTTTTCAGCAAATGCGCTAGCTTGTAAGGGAGATGTAATAGCTAATTTACAAGAGGACTTAGCTGCTGAACAAAAAGCAAGGGCAACTTATGAAAAGTTAATTGATTTATGTTGTGATGAGCCAGATGTAGTTGAACCACTAAAATTTTTAAGAGCAAGAGAAGTAGTTCACTTTCAAAGATTTGGAGAAGCACTTAGAGGAGTACAAGATAAGTTAGCAGAAAAGAAATTTTATATAAATAATATGAACTGTATGAATAATAAAATGATGAACAATAATATGAATAATGATTGTGGATGTTAATTAATAAAAATACACATTTAATATATTTAAATGTGTATTTTTATGTATATAATAATTATAAATACATATAGTAATTATTTTATCATTGTTAAGGATAAAAAATCATGATATAATAGCTTATGCATCAAGAGATGAAATAATTATATAAAAAAGAGGAAGAAAAAATGTCAAAATATATAAATTTTAAAAATAATATAGAATATACAAAATTAAAAGAAGTAGCAACTGCAATAAAAAATGGGCAAGTAGTAGTGTTCCCAACAGAAACAGTATATGGAATAGGAACTAATGGATTAGATGAAAAAGCCATAGAAAAATTATATAAACTAAAAAAAAGACCTAAAAATAAGCCTATTAGTTTATTAGTAAATAACATAGATATGATAAACGATATTGCAGAAGATATAACTGAAATAGAATATAAATTAATAAATAAATTTATGCCAGGACCACTTACTATTATTTTAAAAAAGAAAAATAAAATTCCAGATATTTTAACAGCAAATTCAAGTACAGTTGGAATTAGAATACCAGAAAATGAAATAGCAATTAAATTAATAGAATATGCAAAAGTTCCACTTGCAACATCAAGTGCAAATATTTCAGGCAAATCAAGTGGTATTAATTTAAAAAACATTATGAATGATTTTAATGATGACATAGATTATTATATAGATGGTGGATTTAGCAAAATAGGAATTGCATCTACTGTAGTGCAAGTATTAGACGGTATACCACATATTTTAAGAGAAGGAGTAATTACAATAGATGAAATAAAAAAGTGCTAGAATAAATATTTGAATATTTGTTAAATAAAATATTTAAATGTTTATTCTATTATAATTATTAATTTTTCCTATGTGACAAAATATGACATTTTTCTACATATTATTATTGAGAGATTATCAAAATTATGATATAATTCAATTCGTATGTACTTTTAAAGAAATACTTCCCTATATGTATTCAGTAATAATTATTATAGTACAGTTTAAGGAGGAAAATCATGATTATTAATGGTAGTGTCTATCAAGGAAATTTAACAATTCTAAATGGACGGATGATTGGAGAAAAAGAAAGTGATGTTTTTTCAACCAAAGATTATGATGAAACTAAAATAGAACAGGCAGACAATATTGATAAAATTTCTATCATAAGTGATGTAGATGTGGAACTATATTCATCTAATTCGTATAGTATAATTGCGCATTTGCATGGAAAAGTAATATCTAGCAACGAAATTAGATTCGAAGTAAAAAAAATCGGGGATGAAATAACGATTTTGGCAAAATTAGTAAGAAGCTCTACTAGTTTCAACCAAATATCTGTTGCATCTGGAAATTTAATTACTATAAATAATTCCAGTTTTATAAGCATTGGTGATTTAAAACTAGAGATTCAAATTCCTAAGAGAATTTTTAGAGAAATATCAGTTGGAAGCATAAATACTGATATTGATGTAGAAGATGTAAATGCAAGTAGCATTGCAATCGATAGCGAAAATGGAGATGTATGTTTGTCTGCAATATTCCAGTTTTTAAATGTAGATTGCAGAAACGGAAACATTGATATTGATTCTGAAGCCCAAAGCAATATTAGACTAAATGTTAACAGTAAGAATGGTGATATTAGTGTAGATATTGCAAATTTAAGAAGTTCCGAAGTATTGGTTAATTCAAAAAATGGTAAAACAAAAAACAAACCAAAATTAGTGGGAGAATATCTAGCATCTGGTTATATAAAATCAAAGAATGGAGATGTAAGATTCCACTAAAATTTTGCAATCATTGAAAAAATATAATAAAAATGATTTTCACGCTTTTCTTACTTAAAGAAAAGCGTGTTTTATATTTATATAGTATTTAACATAAAATTGCAAGTTTACATGAAAAAATATCATTCATTGTTGAATATTATTTTTATCAATTATGTTTGATGGTGTTCAAAACAGAAACATCATTGTTGCCAACGAAGTAGTTATTTACAACTTTTTGGCTCTCTTGACGATTGACATTAAAATCAATCAAGCTATAAAAAGAATTATATGCAATAAAATTTATTTGTTTATTCTAGTACTTATAATCTTTCTACATTCTACAACATAGCTGAGTATTTTTTTGTTAACTAAAAGACACGGAAATTTTCCGTGTCTTTTGTAAAGTCTTAGAATTATGAATTTATTCGAAATTCATATTTTTTAATGTTGGTTTCTAAAATCTAATTCATGAATGTTTTTTAAGATAGCGTTTCATAGCCTTTTTGTATTGTTCTTTTGTTAGAGGTAAAACAGTTGTTCCAGCAAAATTGGTATAATATCTTCTAACTTTCTTACATTTAGGACCAAATTTTTTGCTTGCAGTATTCATCTTTGCTTGGATTGATACATATGACATATGATAACCTCCTAGATTTTCATTCTTAAAAAACGATATCCACACCTTAAATCTTGTTAATTGTTTACCCTTTAAGACTTTTTATTTTTACCTTCTCTTAATTATTCGAAGATATCAGCCTCCAAATAGTATTTATAGCTCTTTGGATTGCAAAATATTGTTACTTATTAATTATATCATTTTTAGGCTATTTTTTCAAGATAATATTTTTGCAAAATTTATAACTATTTAGAACTAGGATGCATTTGATTCATTTTTTCACAAAACCTTTTGCTAATTGTAAAAGCAAAACGAGCCACATTAATTTGTAAATGAAAAATATGTTTCTTTTATACAACAAAAAAAACAACCAGATTTATTTTCTGATTGATTTTGTATCAATTCTGTTCTATTAGTTCGAACAGATACATCATTGGTGCGGATGAAGGGACTCGAACCCCCACGCCATTGGCACTGGTTCCTAAGACCAGCGCGTCTGCCAGTTCCGCCACATCCGCATATTTAATTAACAAAATATATTTTAGCACTAATTTATAACTATTGTCAAGACAAATTAATTAAAAAATGAATAAAATTTGAAATACTTAAGTATTATATATTAATAAAAAAAATATAAATATTAAATAGATTTATAATAAAAATATATTAGAAAAGGAGTGAATTTAGAATGAAAAAAATTAGAAACTGGCAAATTATTGCTATTTTATTTACTTTAGTAGTGGGAACATTATTACATTTTACTTATGAATGGTCAGGAGAAAATAAAATTATAGGCACATTTAGTGCTATAAATGAAAGTACATGGGAACATCTAAAATTAATTTTTTTTCCAATGTTAGTATTTTCTATATTTGAAGGAATAAAAATTTATAAAGAAACTAACAATTATATTGAAGCAAAAGCAATAGGAATAATATTTGGAATACTTTTTATAACAATATTTTTCTTTACTTATACAGGAATAATAGGAACTAATTTTGCAGTATTAGATATTGGAAGTTTTATAATAGGTACAATATTGTCAGAAATATTAGCATATAAGATTATGAAAATGAAAAGGTTTTCTACTAAAAAAACAAGAATTATATCAATAAGTATATTAGTTATATTAGCAATACTATTTATTATTTTTACATTTAATCCACCAAATATAAATTATTTTAGAGATCCAGTACAATTAACTTTATAAATATGGTATAATAAACAAGTAAATAATTATAAAAAGAGGTAAAAAAATGAACAACATACCTGTAGAAAAAAATAAAGAATATGAAGTAGAAATAGTTGATAATGGTTATGAAGGAGAAGGAATTACAAAAATAGATGATTTTACTATATTTGTGAATGGAACAATTAAAGGCGAAATATGTAAAATATTAATTGTAAAAGTAAATAAATCATTTGCTTTTGGAAAGTTAATAGAAGTTATAAAAAAATCAGAAAATAGAGTAGAAACAGATTGCATTACATATAAAAGATGTGGGGGTTGTAATTTAAGACATATAAAATATGAAGAAACACTAAGAATAAAAAAAGAAATAGTACAAAACTTAATAAATAAAAATCTAAACAATAAAATAGATGTAAATGATGTAATCGGTATGGAGAATCCATATTATTATAGAAATAAATTGCAATATCCAGTTGGTAAAAATAAAGATGGAATACCAGTTATGGGAGTTTTTGCAAATAGAACTCATGAAATTATTCCAACAAAAGAATGTTTAATACAAAATAAAAAAGCACAAGAAGTTGCAAATACAATTTTTTCATTTATTAAAGAAAATAATATACCAATATATGATGAAAAAACAAGAAAAGATGGAATAAGGCATATTATAATAAAAATAGGTGTATCAACAAATGAAATAATGTGTATTATTGTGACAAGTCAAAATAATATAAAGAATGAAAAAGAATTAGTAAATATTATAAAAAATAAATATTCAGAAGTAAAAACTATTGTAAAAAACATAAATGACAAAAATACAAATGTTATTTTAGGAGATAGAAATATTATATTATATGGAGATGGCTATATTTTAGATAAGCTTGATAAATATAAATTTAAAATATCTACAAAATCATTTTATCAAATTAATCCTATACAAACTGAGAAATTATATAAAAAAGCAATAGAATTTGCAAATCTAGATAAAAAAGATGTACTTTGTGATTTATATTGTGGCATTGGTACCATAGGAATATTTGCATCAAATAAAGTAAAAAAAGTATATGGAATAGAAATAGTAGAAGAAGCAATAGAGATGGCAAAAGAAAATGCAAAATTAAATAATGTAGATAACATAGAATTTATTGCAGGAGATGTGGAAGTTGCTTTTAAAAAGTTATTAGAAGATGATGAAGTTAAACCAACAGCTATAATAGTAGATCCACCAAGAAGCGGATTAGATAATGTTACAATAAGTAAAATTTTAGAAACAGAAGTAGAAAAATTAATATATGTAAGTTGCAATCCTGCAACATTAGTAAGAGATATAAAATTACTAGAAGAAAAATATGTAGTAAAAGAAATCCAACCAGTTGATATGTTTCCATATACAAGCCATGTGGAGTGCGTATGCTTATTAAATTTGCAAAATAAAATTTAAAAGTTAAAGAGAATTCTAAACAAGTAGAAATATTCAAATTATAATATGGAGTGAAATATGAATTTAAAAAAATTAATTAATAAAAGCAAGAAAAATCATATATATTGGATAATTACATTTATTGTTCTTATTTTAATAGCTATTTTCTTAATTATATATGCTAATCTTCCTTATACAAATTTATCAATGTTATTATTAAGTATGTTTTTAGGATTTGGGGGATTAATTTATTTTGCTGAAAGAATTATTAATTTTAAAAAGTTAATTAATTACTGTGGAATAGATAATTTGGACTATGAACAAATATTAATAAAATGTAATGAAAAATTTACTTATCAAAGTCCTGATAATGCTTTCTGTGACCACATTTATGTTAATAAAGAATATATATATATAGTTAATAATGATGTATTAATTATTCCTAAAAAAGAAATTAATGAAATAGTTGTTAGTCAACAAATGAAAATAATTAATCCTAAAACATTTAATATTTCTAAATGGCAAAATACTTTTTTATTAACTACTAATAGAGGGTTACCTGATACTATTTATTGTGTTTATGAAGTAGAAATTCATATAAATGGTAAGTGTTTAAAAAGCTCTTTAATAAAAGAAGTAGGTGAAAATTTATTAGATTTCTTTAATAGCAATAATATAAAATATAAGCTAATAACTATAAATAATTTTAATGATGATATATATAGAAAAAAGGGAATGACAAAATTTAAAAAAGATGTTATTCCTGGTATAATATTTTTAATAGTTATAATGATATTAATTATGATAGCTTTTTATCTAGAAAATAAACAATAAATAGAGTAATTATATGATATCAAATATAATTGTTAGAAAAAATTATTAAATGAATTATAGTGATTTTATTAGTAAATGTTGTAATTGGCTTTAAACTAAAATATATCAAAATTAATTAGTAATAATAACTTTTAGCTAAAAAAAGAGGAAAATATTTTAATGTTATTTATAAAAATAAGTCAAGGTTAAATATATTACACAACCTTGACTTATTTTGGATAATAAAAAATTCTTCATATTTTAGAGTGCACTTTATGATTTCTTTGTTCAAAAGCTCATATATTTAGCAAATTCAAGTAAATTTATTGAGTAAAATTTAAATTTATGATATAGTATGAAACAAAAGAATAAATTAGGGAGAAGGAACAATGGGATTAAGAGAAGAAATAGAAAAATATGTACCATATAATGAACAAGAAGAAAAAGATAAACAAACAATATTAAAATACATGGATTCATTTGACAATGTACTTACAAGAGATAATGAATTTGGACATTTTACTGCATCAGCATGGGTAGCTAACAAGGAAAAAACAAAAGTATTAATGATATATCATAATATATATAAATCATGGGCATGGACAGGAGGACATGCAGATGGAAATCCAGACTTATTAGCAACTGCTATTCGCGAACTAAAAGAGGAAACTGGCGTGGAAAATGTAAAAGTAATTGATAATAATATATTTTCATTAGAAATTGTATGTGTAGATGGACATGTAAAAAAAGGAAAATATGTATCTTCTCATGTACATTTAAATGCAACATATCTGTTAGAAGTAGATGAAAATGAAATATTAAGAATAAAAGATGATGAAAATAGTGGAGTAAAATGGATAAATATAGAAGATGTAGAAAAAGTTGTAAATGAAAAATGGGTATTTGAAAATGCATATAAAAAGTTAAATAAAAAATTAGAACAATACAAGGAGAGTAGTATAAAATGACAAACTTACTAATTAAACTATTCATAAAAGATAAAGATAATATAGAAAATCATGAAGTTAGAGGCAAATATGCAATGCTTTCTAGTATTACGGGCATAATAGTAAATATTTTGCTTTCTGTATTTAAACTTATTATAGGTATATTTGCCAATTCAATGTCAATAATATCAGATGCATTAAATAATGTTTCAGATGCAGGTTCATCAATAGTTACAATGATAGGCTTTAAAATGTCACAAAAAAAGGTGGATGCAGATCATCCATGGGGACATGGAAGAATGGAATACATAACAGGCTTTTTTGTTGATATTTTAATAATATTAGTAGGTTTTGAACTATTGCAAAGTTCTGTAGATAAAATAATACATCCAGAACTACCAAGTATAAGTAATATTACGATAATTTTATTAATAATAGCAATACTTGCAAAGTTATGGTTATTTGTATTTTATAAAAAAATTGCGAAAACTATTAATTCAGCAGCAATAAAAGGAACAGCTTATGATAGCATATCAGATTCTATATCAACTTTGGCAGTATTAATTTCAGCATTTGTAGCAAAATTTGCTAATATTTCAATAGATGGTTATGTAAGCTTATTAGTATCTATCTTTATTCTAGTTACAGGTTATAAAGCAATAAAAGAGATAATTGATTTGTTATTAGGACAAAAGCCAGATTCAGAATTTGTTAAACAAATTGAAGAATTTGCTAAAAAATATGAGACAATAGAAGGAATTCATGATATTATGGTACATGACTATGGACCTGGAAGAAAAATAGTTTCATTTCATGCAGAAGTACCAGCAAATTCTGATATATGTAAATGTCATGATATAATAGACCAAATAGAACAAGATATGTTTGAAAAATTTCAATGTATAACAACTATACATATGGATCCAATAGTTGTTGATGATGAAGAAATAAATGAAATGAGAAAATTTACAGAAGATATAGTAAAAAATATAAATAAAGAATTTTCGATACATGACTTTAGAATGACAGATGGTGGAGAGAGAGTAAATTTAATATTTGATTTAGTTATACCTACAGATGAAAAAATAAATATAAATGAAACAATAAATAAAATACAAAAAGAAATTCATAGTAAAAATCAAAAATATTATGCAGTAATAAAAGCAGAATATTCTTATGTATAAAAATTAAAGATTAAGTATTGAGGAGTGGTAATTATGGAAAAATCAAAGGTATATTTTACAGACTTTAGAGCAAAACCTGGCTATAACTTGTTACAAAAATTAGAAAGATTAATGAAAACAGCAGGAATAGATAAAATAGATTTTGAAAATAAATATGTAGCAATAAAAATGCATTTTGGAGAACCTGGTAATTTAGCATATTTAAGACCTAATTATGCTAAAGTTGTAGCTGAAGTTGTAAAAGAATTAGGAGGCAAACCATTTTTAACAGATTGCAATACTTTATATGTTGGTGGTAGAAAAAATGCTTTGGATCATATTGATAGTGCATATTTAAACGGATTTACACCTTTTTCAACAGGATGTAATGTAATAATAGCTGATGGATTAAAAGGAACAGATGAATCATATGTAGATATTGACAAAGAATATATAAAAACAGCAAAAATTGGTAGAGCCATAATGGATGCAGATATCATAATTTCACTTACACACTTTAAAGGTCATGAACAAACAGGATTTGGAGGAGCAATAAAAAACATTGGTATGGGTTGTGGTTCAAGAGCAGGAAAAATGGAAATGCATAGTGCTGGGAAACCACATGTAATAAAAGCAGAATGTAAAGGATGTAAACAATGTATAAAAATATGTGCTCATGGTGCTATTTCTTATGATGAACAAGGAAAAGCATATATAGATCATAATAAATGTGTTGGATGTGGAAGATGTATAGGTATATGTAATTTTGATGCTATCAAATCACCTAATGATGAAGCAGTAGATATATTAAATAAAAAAATGACAGAATATGCTTATGCAGTTGTAAAAGATAGACCACAATTTCATATTAGTTTAATATGTGATGTTTCTCCAAACTGTGATTGCCATGCAGAAAATGATTCTCCAATTGTACCTAATATTGGTATGCTTGCATCATTTGATATGGTGGCATTAGATAAAGCATGTGCAGATTTAGTAAATAAAGCTACACCTTTTGAAAATAGTCATTTAGGAGAACAAATAAAAAGAAATATTAAAGAAAGAGATAATTTCCATACTAGTCATCCAGTAACACATTGGGAAAGCCAAATAGAACATGGAGAAAAAATAGGACTTGGAAATTCTAAATATGAACTTATACATCTGTAATTAAAAGAATATATACAATGGTTAGAAATTCGGATATTATTGTTTGTAATTATTATTCAAGTGATTGTAAAGAAAAATAATTAGGTATTTAGAGTATTATTAAACTAAATAAAAAAAGACTAAAAATTAGTTGAAAAACTATAAATAATATTATAAAATTATAATTATTAATTATGATAGGAGAAGAATATGTACACATTTATTGAAGTGATAAAAGATCATTTACAATATAAGCAGCAAATATTTAAATTAGCAAAAGCAGATTTAGTAAAAACATATAGAGGTGCTGCACTCGGATGGGCTTGGGCTATTATAAAGCCTGCAGTAACTATTTTCGTATATTGGTTTGCATTCCAAATAGGGCTTAGGTCAGGAAAAAGTGTAGAAGGATTTCCATTTTTTCTATGGCTAATAGCTGGACTTATTCCATGGTTTTATATAAATGATATGCTTGTACAAGGAACAGAATCAATTAGAAAATATAGTTATTTAGTAACTAAAATGAAGTTTCCAATATCAACAATACCAACTTTCGTAAGCATTTCAAAATTACTTGTAAATTTATTTTTAATAGTTATAATGATTTTTATTTTTATTTTTATGGGATATACACCTGATATATATATAGTACAGTTGCCAATATATATATTATTAAACTTTTTCATGTTTACTGTATTTTCACTATTTGCGTCATTACTGGCATGTATGAGTAAAGACTTTGCAAATTTAGTTAAATCATTAGTAACAGCAGTATTTTGGCTATCTGGAATTGTATGGAATGTCAATACAATAGATATTCCATGGTTAAAAATATTATTAAAGATAAATCCAGTTACATATCTAGTAGAGGGATTTAGAAATTGTTTTATTCATAAAGTTTGGATATGGGAAAGCCCAAAAACTCTTTTATGTTTTCTTGGAATATTAGTTTTTTTAACAATAATATCAATAGCTTTATATAAAAAGATAAGAAAAGAAATACCAGATGTTTTAAATTAGTGGAGGAAAAATGGAAGAAATAGTAATAAGATTTAATCATGTTACAAAAATGTATAAATTATTTAAAAATGATAAGAGAAGGTTATTATATACATTTTGCAAAAAAATAAAGTACCAAGAGAAAAGAGCTGTAGATGATGCAAGCTTAGAAATAAGGAGAGGTGAGTCTGTAGCTTTATTTGGAAAGAATGGTGCAGGAAAATCAACAATACTTAAAATGATTACAGGAGTGGCTTTTCCTACAAGCGGAGAAATTGAAGTAAATGGAAGAGTAAGTGCATTATTAGAACTTACCTCTGGATTTGATCCAGAATTTACAGGAAGAGAAAATATATATTTAAAAGGCCAATTATTAGGGCTAAGAGATACAGAAATTAAAGAAGTAGAACAAGAAATAATTAACTTTGCAGAATTAGATGAATATATTGATCAACCTGTAAGGACTTATTCAAGTGGTATGAAGGCAAGATTAGGTTTCTCAATTAATGTTAATATAAGACCAGAAATATTAATAGTAGATGAAGCTTTAAGTGTTGGAGACGAGGAATTTAAAAATAAATGTACTAGAAAGGTGAATGAAATTATAAGTAAGGACAATGTTACATTGCTATTCGTTACTCATTCTACAGCTATGGCAAAAGAGTTTTGTAAAAGAGGAATATTTATGAAAAATGGTAAAATAATTTATGATGGAGATATAAATACAGCAATAGAGGAGTATGAAAAAACAGTAAAAAAGAAAAAATAGAGGTGCAAATAATGAAAACAAAATTATCAATACTAGTTATCATAAATAATGTAGATAGTTTAGAAAATTATATAGAAAAATTAGCTTCAAGCTTACATAAAACAAAAACAGAACTAATTTTAATAAATACTGAAAAATATAATATTGATTTAAAAAGATTAAAAACCTTATATAAAGATATAAAATATATAAAATTAAATTCTACTTCGGATTCATATGCATATAATGAGGGAATAAAAATAGCAGAAGGAGAATATATAGCTTTTTTATTACAAGGAGAATACTATAGTAAAAACGCTATTAAGAAAGTTTATAGATACATAAAAAAAGAAAAGGCAAAAATAATAGCAATGAAAGCAGAGTATATAGAAGATAATTTAAGAAAGAAATATAGAATTTCACCAAATACTAATATAATAGATTTAAAGTTTATGCCACAAAAAATTAATTTAGTTTTAGAATCGTATTTTTTTAATAAAAAGTTGGTAGAAAAAATAAAATTTGATAATAATCTTAAATTAGAAGAAGCAAAAACAAAGTTTTTAATTATGATATTATGTGACTACCAGTTATATTATTTTATTAAAGATGAACAAATATATTATAATATACCAAAGGAAAATGATGCAAACTTAAATAAGATGCAATATGATAAAGATTGGTATACTATTGAAATAGAAAATCTTATAATACCATTATTAGAAGAATTAAAAAATAAATATAATGAAATACCTAAATTTGCACAAGAAGCAATATTATATTTAATATGGGTTAAATATAAATGCAATATAAATGAGGCAAATAAAGATATATTGCCTAAAGAAGAAGCAAGAGAATTTTTTGAAAAAGTAAAACAAGTGCTTGAATATATAGACAATGAAATTATTATGTGTAGAAATAAAGAAAATTTATATTCAATTCCTAGATGGCTTTCAAATCTATTTGTTACAGCTAAAAAAAATAAAACAGAAATAAAAATAGATAATGGCGAAATAGAGTTAATTGATGAAAATAATATATGCAATGTATGTAATTTTGCAAATGTTCAAAATGAACATATTAATGTTTATGCAATAAATTATGAGGAAAACAATTTAAAAATTGATTTTACTGTAAGTGTACAAGATTTTTTAGAACAGAAGGACATTGAAATAGTGGTATACTTAGGAAAAGAAAGATATTATGCAAACAAAGCAAAAACTTATCCATTACAAAAATGCTTTGGATTAACAATAGCTAAAAAAGCACCATTTACAATATCATTGCCAATAAAAAAAGATATAAGAAAAGAAAAAGTTCAATTCTCCCTACAATATAAAGGAACAGAATATTTATTGGGGATTAATTTTTCAAAAATACAGTCTCATTTATCTAAATCAAAATATTCATATTGGAGATTTGGAGAATTTTACTTAACATATTATGATAAAGGACTGTTAATAGAGAAACAAACATTTTTTAGAATATTAAGAAAAGAAATTGTATTTAATATAGCTAAGCTATATAAAGCTAAGAATAAATCAAACATGTTAAAATGTATCACATTAAGGATAATTTATTGGATTATGTATCCATTTATGAACAAGAAAAGAATATGGATATATTTTGATAAGATATATAAAGCAGGAGATAATGCAGAATATTTATATAATTATGCAATAAAGCAAAATGATGGAATTTTACATTATTATGTAATTAATAAAGGAAGCTTAGATTATAAGAGACTAAAAAAAGACAAAAAGAGAATATTAATATTTGGATCTACCAAATTAAAATTATATAGTTTATATGCTGAAGCTATTCTAGCTACACATAAAAATGTTATAAGTTTTTTAGGATTTCCAAAGTTTAGCAGAAAGTTTTTCAAAGATTTATTCAATCCTAACATAGTATGTATACAACATGGACTAACAATGCAAGCCATTGCACAGCACCAAAATAAATGGGAAGACAATACAAAATTATATATGTGTGCATCAAAATACGAGATAGAAAATCTAAAAAAAGATATATATGGTTATGATAGTAATAGTTTAAAATTAGTTGGACTAGCAAGATTTGATGGCTTAGTAAACAATGATAAAAGGCAGATATTTATAGCACCTACTTGGAGAAAAAATGCTGCTAATACCAGTACTAGAATGGGAAATACTAGGGAGTATATAGAAGAATTTAAAAACACTAAATACTTTGAAATTTTTAATAATATAATAACAGATAAAAAGTTAATAGATGAAGCTAAAAAATTTAATTATAGAATAATATTCCTATTACACCCAGTTATAACAGCTCAGGAAATGGATTTTGACCATAATGGATATGTGCAAGTATTAACTGTTAATAGTGGAATTAGCTATGAACAATTACTAACAGAATCTAGTTTAATGGTAACAGATTATTCAGGGATACAATATGATTTTGCCTATATGAGAAAAGTATTAATTTACTTCCATCCAGACGAATTACCAGCGCAATATCAAGATGGAGGAATAGACTATGAAACAATGGGATTTGGACCAATATGCAAAACAGAGCAGGAATTAATAGAACTATTATGCAAATATATGGCTAATAATTGTAAAACAGAAAAAAAATATATAAAAAGAGCTGATGATTTTTTTTCATTTAATGACCATAATAATTGTAAAAGAATATATAATGAAATAAAAAAATATATGGATGAAAGGAAGTAAATGATATGAATATTGCTATAATTTTTGCCGGAGGTAGTGGAACAAGGATGAAAGCACATGGACTACCAAAGCAATTTTTAAAGGTAGAGGGAAAGCCAATAATAATCAAAACTTTAGAAAATTTTGAAAAAAATAATTGTATAGATAAAATCTATATTGCGTGTAAAGAAGATTGGATAGATTATTTAAAAGAAGAATTAGAGAACTATCGTATTAGAAAAGTTACTAAAATAGTTCCAGGAGGAGAAACTGGACAAGATTCAATATATAATGCTTTAGCAACTGCGGGAAAAGAAAATCCAGCAGACTCAATAGTACTTATACATGATGGAGTAAGACCTTTTATTACACAAGAACTTATTGAACAAAATATAAAAGATGTAAGAAATTATGGATCTTCGATAACTTCAACACCTTGTTTTGAAACAGCTATTGTAAGTAGAGATGGAGAAAATGTGCAAGATGTTCCAAACAGAGATATAATGTATACTGCTCAAGCACCTCAATGCTTTTATTTGGGAGATATTTTAAAAGTTCACGAACAAGTAAGAAAGACTGAGCAAAAATATAATGGAATAGTTGATTCTTGTAATTTAATGAGAAATAATGGCCATAATGTTCATATTACTATAGGACCAAGAAATAATATCAAAGTTACAACACCAACAGATTATTATATTATTCAAGCTTTGTATAAATATGAAGAAGATGAATACAAAACTACTAAAGAATTGAATCCAATTATAGAAAAAGATATTGAAGAGATATTAGGAAGCAATATAAATTTTAAAAAATTAGAAAATAGTACAGTATTAATAACAGGTGCTTCAGGGATGTTTGGAACATACATGCTATATGCATTAACTACTCTAAATGATTTAAGGTCATATAATATTAAAGTAGTTGCTTTAGTAAGAAGCAAAGATAAACTTGCACAATACTTTAAGGGGAGGCCAGACATTGTTGTATTAGAACAGGATGTATGTGATAGGATAAATTACAATGAACGAGTAGATTACATCATTCATGCTGCAAGTCCAGCAAGTCCAAAAATAATGAAAGATAAACCTGTTGATACAATAATAGCGAATACAATAGGAACATTTAATACTTTAAAATTTGCAAAGAAGAATAATGTAAAAAGTTATTTATATATATCTTCAAGGGAAGTTTATGGTGAACCATATTCATGGCAAGAAAAATTTGATGAAAGTACTTATGGATTTATTGATCCTCTTTCTCCTAGATCTTGTTATCCAGAAGGAAAAAGAGCAGCAGAGACTATGTGTATATCATTTAAAGAACAATATGGGCTAAATGTAAAAATAGCAAGACCAGCTCATACTTATGGACCAGGTATGTCTATTTATGATGGAAGGGTACAAGCTGATTTTCTTAAAAATGTAGTAAATAACGAGAATATTATTATGAAAAGCACAGGAGAGGCTATTAGAACTTATACATATATTAGAGATGTAATTTCTGCAATTTTTTTAGTGTTACTAGATTCTAATGAAGTAGTCTATAATATAGCTGATGAGGAAACAAAAATTACAATTAAAGGGTTAGCTGAATTATTAATTAATTTGTATCCGGAAAGAAACTTAAAATTGATAATGGAAGTAGATGAAGAGCAAAAAGGATGTGCACCATTTAAATTAGGAGTTATTGATAGTAGTAAGCTTAAAAAACTTGGTTGGAAACCAACATTAAGCATAGAAGAAGGATTTAGAAGAACAGTAGAGTATATAGAGTCTGAAATGAAAAAAGGTAAAGAAGTGTAGGAGATAGTATGAATGTAAAAATCATAGATATTTTCTGGGATAGAATATACTTGAATATTATTTTTCAAGGAAAAGATATAGATAAAAATGAAATATTTTTAAAATCCAAGGTGCAGAAAATCAAATTAGAGATTAAACAATTAGAAGAAAATAAATATAGTAGTGTAATTAATATTACAAATATCAGAGACATTACAATGTTAAAAAATGAAGAATATCTATTTATTGCAAAAAAACAAGATAAAGTAGAAGAGATATGCATTGAAACTGATTTAGGATATAAATTAGAAAAACTAGACAAGATTTATAGATATTCTGATCAAAATTTAGCATATACAGTAACTTTCATACCAGAAGAAAGGAAAAATAAAATTGTATGTACTCTTATATCTAGATTTATGGTAATAAATGATAAATACTATAAAGAGCAGATAAAAGGTAGTAAAAATAAAGTAAGAAGAGCGATATTTATATTGGGAAAAAATTGTTTTAATTATATATATAAAATATGTTCATTTTTACATTTTAATAAGAAAAATAAAGTATTACTTATGTCAGAAACAAGAGTACCGATTTATGGAAATTTAAAAGCTTTAGACGAACGTATAAAAGAAAGAAAATTGAATAAAAAATTTAAGATTAGTTATTCATTTTTTAAAACATTAGAAACAAGAAAAATAAATGTAATATTCAAGTATTTAAAACTTGTGTGGATATTATCAAAACAAGAGCTTATATTTGTAGATGATTATTGCCCGATATTTAAATTTATAAAATTAAGTAATAAAACTAAGCTTATACAACTATGGCATGCTGGTGTGGGATTCAAGTCAGTAGGATATGCAAGATTTGGATTTGGCGGACCATATCCATACACTAGTTGCCACAGAAGATATGATTATGCAGTAGTTGGAGGAGAGGCACTAATACCAGTATATGAAGAGGTGTTTGGAATTAGTAAAGAAAAAATATTACCTTATGGCTTACCTAGATTGGATAATTTTTTAGATGACAAAAAAATATCTACAAGTAAAGAAAAGGTATACTTAAATTATCCTATTCTTAAAGGAAAAAAAGTTATATTGTTTGCACCAACTTTTAGAGGAAGTGGACAAAAATCTGCAAACTACCCTTTTGAAAATATAAAATTGGATTTGATTTATAATTTATGTAAAAAAGAAAATTATATATTTGCAATAAAAATGCATCCATTTGTTAGAGAAAGAATACAAATACCAAAAGATTATAAAGAATATATTATTGATTTAAGTGATTATACAGATATAAATGAATTATTATATGTAACAGATATATTAATAACAGATTATTCTTCAAATATTTATGATTTTAGTTTATTAAATAGGCCTATAATATTTTATACATTTGATTTAGATTATTATCAAATAATTAATAAAGTGCATAGACCTATTAGAGAATATGCACCTGGAAAAATATGTATGAAATTTGAAGAAGTAATTGAAACAATTAAGGATGAAGATTTTGAAATGGATAAGCTAAATAAATTTAGGGAGGAAAACTTTAGTATACATGAAAAAACAGCTTCAGATATGATTATAGATAACATAATACTAAAGAATAATGATGATGATTAGAAGAATAGTAATTTTATGTGCTAAAATTTTATATAATATTTTTAAGTTATTTCCAACCAAAAATAAAATAACGATGATAAGTAGACAGTCAGATAAAGAAACTCTAGATTTTAAGCTTTTAAGAGAAGAAATAGAAAAGACTGATAAGAATATAAAAGTAGTTACTTTATGCCATAAACTTGAAGGAGGAATAAATGCTACTATTTCTGAAAAAATAAAGTATGGAATACATATGTTATCTCAAATGTACAATATAGCAACTTCTAAAGTGGTAATTCTTGACTCTTATTGTATTTTAATAAGCATAATGAAACATAAAAATAATCTAAAAGTTATTCAAATGTGGCATTCAATGGGTACAATGAAGAAATTTGGCTATCAAATTTTAGATAAAGAAGAGGGAACGAAGAAAAAAGTTGCCAATTTAATGAAAATGCATAAAAATTATGATTATATATTTGCAAGTAGTAATGCATATGCAAAAGAATTAGCTGATGGATTTGGTTATACTGTTGAAAAAATAAAGATTTTTTCATTACCTAGAGTAGATTTATTAACTAGTAGTGAATATAAAAAAGAAATAACTAAAAAAATAGAAAAAAGATATTCAAACATAACTAAAAAGAAAAATATTTTATATTGTCCTACCTTTAGAAAGGATGAGAGTCAACTAGAAAAAGAAATTTATAAAATGATAGAACAAGTAAATTTTGACAAATATAATTTAATTATAAAATTACATCCACTAAGTAAAATCGAAATAAAGGATAACAATGTTATATATGATAAATATTTTTCAAGCATGGATATGTTATTTATAGCAGATTATGTAATAAGTGATTATAGTTGTATAATATACGAAACTGCAATATTGAATGTTCCTCTATTTTTCTTTGCATTTGATTTACAAGACTATTTAAACAATAGAGGGCTTACTATAGACTATAAAAATGAAGTGCCAGGTCTAGTTAGTGATGATCCTACCAATATTATAAATGCAATAGATGATGGTAGGTATGATATAAATAAAGTAATTGAATTTAGAAAAAAGTATGTTACAAATATAGAAAATTGTACAAAGAAAATAGCAGAATTTATACTAGAATGTTTAAAGTAATATGAAAATAGAAATAGTAAAGAAGGAAATATGTATTATAAAATAATTGAAATGGTATTAATAATTATAGTTATTATAGGGATAATCATATATACATATTATGTAAGAAATAGCAAAAGAAAATATATTAAAATGGTTAAGAAAAATAGATATATGGCTCATGCTTTAGGCGGAATAGATGGAGAAAATTATACAAATAGTAAAGAAGCATTAGAAAGTAATTACAATAAAGGTATAAGATTATTCGAGGTCGATATAAATTTAACAGCAGATGGTAAAATAGTATGTGTCCATGGATGGAAAAAAAGTGATTATGAAAAGAAAATAGGAATCAAGTATAATAGCGAAAATAGCATTATGACATATGAAAAATTCAAAAATGTTAAAATAAAAGATAAATATACAACCATGGGATTTGATGATTTAGTTAGTTACATGAAAAAATATAAAGATATTTATGTCATGCTCGATATTGGAAGCAAAACATATGAGGAAACAAAGAAGATTTATTCAGAAATACTGAATGTGACACAGAATAAAAATATTTTAGATAGATTAATAACAGGACGGACACACTGCGGATATGATTAAAGAAGAAAAAGAGTTATATAATTTTAAATTAATTAATTTATATTGGAGCGGAGAAAAACTAGAAGAAGATATTAATACAAAAGAAAAATTTGCACAATATTGTATAGAAAATAATATAACTAGTTTATCAATGTCAACAGCGAATTATTCTGAAGAATTAGTAAGATATATGAAAGAACAAGACCTTATTGTATATGTATTTACAGAAAATGATATAAATAAAGTAAAAGATATGTTAATTAGTCATGTAGATATAATAGGAACTGATTTTTTAATATAGATTAGATATATTTATATATCTAATCTAAAGTAGTAAAAAAATTAAAAGAGGTGAATAACAATTAATTTATTAGCAGCAATTATAGTATTTAATATATTAATAGCAATATATCAAGCAATAATAGAAATTTTTTCAGCTATTTTTAGAATAGAAGGAATACAATTAGATAAAGCCAGATTTCAAACTATTTCAATATTGACAGGAACAGGTTTTACAACATCAGAAAGTGAAATTATGCTTTCAACAAAAAGAAGGAGAAAATTAACACAAACAATGATACTTTTTAGTTATATATTTAATATATCTATAGTATCAACAATAATTAATGTATTTGTATCTTCTAGTAATACTAGCACTAAAGAAATTATTATAGGAGTACTTCTTACCATCACAAATTTAATATTATTAATAATATTAAATAAATCAACAAGAGTAAGAAGAATAGTTGATAATACAATTCAAAAAATATCTAATAAATATGGAAGAAGAAGAACAAATCCAATATCAATATATGATTATTATGGAGACAAAGTTATAGCAGAAATATCAATAAATCAAATAAACGAAAAAATGAAAAAACTAAATATTGAAAAATTAAAGAATGAAAAAAATATACAATTACTAGTAATTAAAAGGGAAAATGATGTTATAACTGAAGTTGACACTGATTTGGAAATAAGAAAAAATGATATATTATTAGTATTTGGAAATTTAAAACAAATAAAAGGAATATTTAAAATAAAAACCAGAAAATAAAATTCTGGTTTTTATTAAATGTATATATTATTAAAGAAATCTAGAGAAATTTTAAATTTGTTCTAATTTATGATATATTTTTTTACCTTTTTTTAAAATAGCATATCCATCTTTAAAATCCTTAGCAGATAAAACATAGTTTACATCTGTTATTTTTTCATCGTTTAAACTAATTCCACCTTGATTAATCAAAGTTCTAGCTTGTCCTTTTGAAGGAGCTATACCAGCATTTATAATTGCATCCAATATAGAAATATTTGTAGGTACTTTAGAAGTAGGCATATTTTCTAAAGAACCTTGTCCTTCAAATAATGCTTTTGCAGATTCTTCAGCTTTTAAAGCTTCTTCTTCACCATGAATTAATTTAGTTATTTCAAAAGCAGCGATTTTTTTAGCTTCATTTATTTGTTCATCTTTTAAGCTAGATAATCTATTTACTTCATCCATAGGTAAGAAAGTAAGAAGAGATAAAACAGTTTTAACATCTGCGTCATTAATATTTCTCCAGTATTGGTAAAATTCATAAGGAGAAGTTTTAGTAGCGTCAAGCCATAAAGCACCTTTTTCTGTTTTACCCATTTTTTTACCCTCTTTAGTAGTAAGAAGTTTAAATGTTAATCCAAAAGAATCAGAATGTCCAATTCTTCTTATTAAATCAACTCCACCTAAAATGTTTGACCATTGATCATTACCACCCATTTGCAATTTACATCCATATGTATTATATAAATGTAAAAAGTCATATGATTGCATTAACATATATCCAAGTTCAAAAAATGTTAAACCTCTTTCCATTCTTTGTTTATAGCATTCTGCTGAAAGCATTTTATTTACTGAGAATAGTGAACCAATATCTCTCATAAATTCAACAAAGTTTAAGCTTAATAACCAATCAGCATTATTTACTATTATTGCTCCATTATCTCCATCAAAAGAAACAAATTTAGAAAGTTGTTTTTTAAAGCACTCTACATTATGATTAATTTCTTCTCGAGACATCATTCTTCTCATATCAGTTTTTCCTGAAGGGTCTCCAATAGTTGCAGTACCTCCACCAATTAAAATAATTGGTTTATGACCTGCTTTTTGCATATGACTTGCTACCATCATTGATACAAAGTGTCCAACATGTAAACTATCTGCAGTTGGATCAAAACCTATATAAAATGGAATAGAGCTATTATCTAAAACATCTTTTATTTCTTCATGAGTTATTTGTTCAATATAGCCTCTTTCCATTAATTCTTCAAAAATTTTTGACATGTAAATCAATCCTTTCTAATTAGTACTGTAAAATATTATTTATTTTATCATATAATAGTGATTATTTTCAATGTTTTTGGAAAAATATGAGAAATATCCAAAAATAATTATAATTAGAATGTATTTGAATTTCAAAATCAAATATATTTAGTTGACAAAAATTACTAAAATAAATATAATTATTAATATTAGTAAAGGAGAAAAATATGCAGGACAAAAAGAAATTTATTAGAAATTTTAGTATAATAGCACATATAGATCATGGAAAATCTACATTAGCAGATAGATTAATTGAAATGACAGGAGTACTTTCTAGTAGAGAAATGGAAAGTCAAGTATTAGACAATATGGAAATAGAGCGTGAAAGAGGAATTACAATTAAATCTCAAGCAGTAAAAATGCTCTATAAGGCTAAAGATGGAAATGAATATACACTTAACTTAATAGATACTCCAGGCCATGTAGATTTCAATTATGAAGTATCAAGAAGTTTGGCTGCATGTGATGGTGCTGTTTTAGTTGTTGATAGTACACAAGGTGTAGAAGCACAAACTCTTGCAAATGTATATTTAGCAATAGATAATAATTTAGAAATATTACCAGTTATAAATAAAGTTGATTTACCTAATGCAAGACCAGATGAGGTAAAAGCAGAAATAGAAGATATAATTGGAATACCAGCACAGGATGCACCATGTATTTCAGCTAAAACAGGTCTAAATGTAGACGAAGTATTAGAAAGGATAGTAACTGATTTACCAGCTCCAATAGGAGATGAAACTGCACCACTAAAATGCCTAATATTTGATTCAATATATAATGATTATAAAGGTGCTATAGCCTATGTAAGAGTAAAAGATGGAACAGTAAAGGTTGGAGACGAAATAATACTTATGTCTAATAAAAAAGTATTTACAGTAACAGAAGTAGGTTATTTTGAACCAGGTTCATATTCACCAAGTAATAAATTAGAAGCAGGAGAAGTAGGTTACATAGCAGCAAGTATAAAAAGCTTATCAGATATTAGAGTTGGAGATACTATAACTTTAAAAGAAAAACCAGCGGAAGAGCCATTACCAGGATACAAAAAAGTAAATCCTATGGTTTATTGTGGAATTTATCCTGTAGATGGTAGTGATTATGAAAATTTAAAAGTAGCATTAGAAAAGCTAAAACTAAATGATGCAGCTTTAGAATATGAACCAGAATCATCAGGAGCATTAGGTTTTGGTTTTAGGTGTGGCTTTTTAGGCCTATTACATTTAGAAATTATAGAAGAAAGACTAGATAGAGAATTTGACCTAAGCTTAATTACAACTTCGCCATCAGTAATATATAAAGTACACAAAACAGATGGTGAAGTAATAGAATTGTATAATCCAGCAGATTTACCACCAACTTCTGAAATATCATATATGGAAGAGCCTTTTGTTAATGCAGAAATATTAACTCCAAAAGAATTTGTAGGGAATATAATGGAGATATGTCAAAATAGGCGTGGAATATATGTGGATATGAAATATTTGGATGAAAATAGAGTAACATTAATATATGAATTACCATTAAATGAAATAATATATGATTTTTTTGATCAATTAAAATCTAGAACAAAAGGGTATGCATCATTTGATTATGAATTTAAAGAATATAGAAGATCAGAATTAGTTAAATTAGATATACATGTAAATGGCGAAGCAGTTGATGCACTTTCTTTTATAGTTCATAAAGATAATAGTTATGAAAGAGGAAGAAAAATGGTAGAAAAGCTAAAGACAGTTATTCCAAGACAATTGTTTATAATTCCATTACAAGCAGTTATTGGAGGAAAGGTTATAGCAAGAGAAACAATATCTGCAATGAGAAAAGATGTACTTGCAAAATGTTATGGTGGAGATATTACAAGAAAAAGAAAATTATTAGAAAAACAAAAGCGTGGTAAGAAAAAAATGAGACAAATAGGAAATGTAGAAATACCACAAGAAGCTTTTTTAAGTGTTCTTAAATTAGATGAAGAATAAAAAATAGTATTACTTAAGTTGTGAGAAAATATATATGGAAAAATTAAAACAACAAATAGAATTATATAATAAAGAAATATTTGATAATGAGCAAAAAAGAGCAGAGAGAAAAGAGAAATCTTTTAAAATTATAAATGGGAGTATACCAATAATATTATCTGCTCCACATTGTGTAAATCAAACTAGACAAGGAAAAATAAAACAAGCAGAAGGTGAAACTGGTGCAATAGTTCAAATACTTGCAAAATTAACTAACTGTTATGCAATATATAAAACATATAATAATAATGATGATGCTAATTATGATGTAGTAGAAAATTTATATAAAGAAGAATTAAAAGATATCATTATTAAAAATAATTTAAAATTGCTTATAGATTTTCATGGTGCAAAAAATGAAAATGAATTTGATATAGATATAGGTACAGATAATGGAATAAATATAAGGCAAAATTACAATGTAGTTGAAGAACTTAAAAAATGTTTAGAAGATAATGGAGTAGAAACAGTAAAACTAAATGAAAAATTTAAAGCAAGTACATATCGTACAATTTGTAAATATATATTTGAAACTACTAATATTATGTGTATTCAACTAGAAATTTCAGGAAGATATAGATATATTGAAAGTTTACAAGGAATTGAAAAACTTATAAAATCTTTAAATAATTTTATAAATAATATAAAGGAGAAAATATAGTGAAAGAAGAATATCAAGATCAAGTAGAAGGAAGAAATGCAGTTTTAGAACTTTTAGAATCAGATAGAGATATAAATAAAATTTATATTTCGGACGGAGAAAAACATGGTTCAATAAATAAAATTATAGCGCTAGCAAAGGAAAAGAAAATAATAATAAATGAAATTAGCAAAGCAAAGATTAATCAAATGGCACAAACTGAAAATAATCAAGGAGTTATTGCAATTGTTCCTCCATTTAATTATTGTGAAATAGAAGATATATTAGAAGTAGCAAAAAATAAAAAAGAGAAACCATTCATAATAATTTTAGATGGAATAGAAGATCCCCACAATTTAGGATCTATAATAAGAACTGCTGAAACTGCAGGAGTACATGGAATTATAATACCAAAAAGAAGAGCAGTAGCAGTAAATAGTACTGTTAGTAAGGTATCAGCTGGGGCAGTTGAACATATAAAAATAGCTAGAGTAAATAATATAAATGAAACAATAAATTATTTGAAAGAAAATGATATATGGATTTATGGAACTGATATGAGTACAGATAAATATTATTATGATGAGGATTTTACTGGAAGTATTGCAATTGTAATTGGCAGTGAAGGCTTTGGAATGAGTAGATTAGTAAAAGAAAACTGCGATTTTTTAGTAAAAATTCCTATGAAAGGAAAAATAACTTCATTAAATGCATCAGTATCAGCAGGAATAGTTGTATATGAAGCAGTAAAACAAAGAAATAAATAATTATATATGAATTTAAAATTGGAGGTAAACTTGAAAAAGAAAATAATAATTATATCAAGTAGTATTATTATAGTAGCAATATTAATAGTAATAACCTTATATTTTACAACAGATTTATTTAAATCTAATGAAAAACTATTTTGGAAATATTTTTTACAGATTGAAGATATATCAGATGTTATATCAAATGACAAATTAAACCTTGAAAAAGAATTCAAAAAATCAAATTCATATATTTCCAATGGAAATTTATCATTTAATTATGCCAAAGGAGAAGATAGTTCTAAAGAATTTAAGATTGAAACTACTTCAAAATATGATATTAACAGCAATAAAACTTATGCAGATGCAATACTAAAGAATGGAGAATTAGATTTATTTAAAATATCTTACATAAATTATGATGATATTTATGCAATTAAATGTGATGAAGTATATGAAAGATATATAGGAATAAAAAATTCTAATTTAACAGAATTAGGAAAAAAATATGGATTTGAAAATGTACCAGATACTATTAATATAAATGAATATGAGAATTTATTAAAACTTAGTGAAGAAGAAAAGACACATATATTAAATACATATATACCAATAATAATGGAAAACATAGATTCTAAACAATACAAAAAAGAGACAGAAACTATTGAAATAAATAATATACGATATGAAACTAATACATATAAAATAGAAATATCAGGAGATACTTTAAAAATAATATTAATAAATTGCTTAAACAAATTAAAAGAAGATCAACAATTATTATCAATAATTAATGAGAAAATATCAAAAGTCACATTTAATAATTTAGATATTACTAATAAAATAGATGATTTAATAAAAGAAATAGAACAATATAATATTAATGAAACATTAAATATAGAAATTTATGAATCAAATGGTAAAAATATTAGAACAAAAGTAAGTTTAGGAACTAAACTTAATATTACATATGATAGACTAAATAATAAAAACACATTAACTATGGATTTTGAACAAAAAAATAATATACAAGAATTTATGAATGCAAATGAAATAATAGATTTAACTGAATTAGAAAATGATACAGATTTTACAACAAGAATAATAATTACAAAAGAAGTTCAAAATAATTTAACAATAAACAATATACAAATTATACCAGATATTAATAAAAACAACGAAAATATAGATATATTAGTACAAATAGAAAGCAAAGATGATAATTTTAATAATTTATATGATATAAAAATAAATAAAAACGAAAATGAAAAACAAGAACAAATAACAATAACTTATAATAATGAAATTATAAAGGAGAACCAAGTAGAAAATATTGAAGAAATAAATAATGAAAACCTAATATTAGCAAATAATTATCAAAAAGAACAATTTGAATTATTCATACAAGGATGGAGCCAAATATTTGTTGATAAATTAATAGAAAAAATGAGTATAATAGGATTTGATGAGATAAGTCAATGGAGATAGTAAGTAAAAAGTTGTCTTTTTCTATACAATAAAAAATAGAACTATAAAATTAGACTAAAATTTTAAAAAAATGTATTGAAAAAATTATAAAATGTATTGACATAATTATTGCAAAATGTTATTATTAATTATAGCTTTTTTAAGCTACTTTTATTGTATAAAGAAAATAGAAATATTTTGTCTATGCAACAAGGCTAAATTACTTTAAAAAGTGTATGCTTGAAAGGTAAAACAGTTATGCGTTTAAGCAATTTTTCTTGTTCAAAAATAATGTTTAAATTAGAGTTAAAAAAACATAAAAAAATTTTTAAAAAAAGTATTGACAATAATATAAACATTATGCTAAAATATTTCTTGTCGTCGATTTAGTCGATTGAGAATAAAAAGCACATTGAAAAGTAAACAATAAACTTTGAGAAACCAATAAAGCGGTAGTAAAACTACCAAAA
>CALXYR010000007.1 GCA_944393025.1 uncultured Clostridia bacterium
ATCTGAATATGGTACACAATTAAGAGAAAAACAAAAAACTAAAGCTTACTATGGTGTAAGTGAAAAACAATTTAGAAAATACTTCGAAATGGCTTTAGCAGAAAAAGGCATTACAGGTGAAGTATTACTTCAAATATTAGAAAGCAGATTAGATAATGTAGTATATAGATTAGGATTTGGAAGTTCAAGAGCACAAGCAAGAATGCTTATAACACATGGTGCTTTTGAAGTAAATGGACATAAAGTTGATATACCATCATACTTAGTAAAAGCAGGAGATGTAATTTCTGTAAGAGAAATTAGAAAAGATAATGGAGCTATAAAAGCTAGTGTAGAAGAAAATAATGCAAGACCAGTTCCAGCTTGGCTTGAAAAAAATTCAGAAAAATTAAGTGGTAAGATTGTTAGATTAGCTTCAAGAGAAGAAGTCGATTTACCAGTTGAAGAACACTTAATAGTAGAGCTTTACTCTAAATAATAGCTAGAAGTTAGAAGAAATTAGAAATTTATATATTTCTAAAATTAAATATAAAATGAAGTAGGGGAAAAGTTAAATGAATTATAAAATTAACTACCAGACTCTAACTTCTAAAAAATTAGGAGGTAAAAATGATAGAATTTGAAAGACCAAATATCAAATGCTTAGATATTGATAACGATAATAATTATGCAAAATTCGTATGTGAACCATTAGAAAGAGGATATGGAATAACAATTGGAAATTCATTAAGAAGAATATTATTATCTTCACTTCCTGGAAGTGCTATTACAAGCGTAAAGATAGAAGGAGTTCTACATGAGTTTTCTACAATACCAAATGTAGTAGAAGATGTTCCACAAATAGTTATTAATTTAAAAAATGTAAGATTAAAACTTGATAAAAATGAAGAAAAAATATTAAGAATAGATGTTAATGAGCCAGGAGAAGTTACAGCTGGAGATATAATTACAGATGGAACAGTAGAAATATTAAATCCAGACTTACATATAGCAACAGTTTCAGAAGGTGGAACACTAAAGATGGAATTAACAGCAGATATGGGTAGAGGCTATAATAATGCTGAAAAAAATAAAAAACCAGAACAAGCAATAGGTGTTCTTCCAATAGATTCAATTTATACACCAGTTAAAAAAGTTAACTATGTTATTGAAAATACTAGAGTTGGCCAAAGAGTAGATTATGATAAATTAACTATCGAAGTATGGACAGATGGAAGCTTAAAACCTTATGAAGCTTTAAGTTTAGCTGCTAAAGTTATGACAGGACATCTAGAATTATTTATAGATTTATCTGAAACAGCAAAAAATACTCAAGTTATGATTGAAAAAGAAGAAAACAAGAAAGAAAGAGTATTAGAAATGTCAATAGAAGATTTAGAATTATCTGTAAGATCATTCAATTGCTTAAAGAGAGCTGGAATCTCAACAGTTGAAGATTTATCAAATAAATCAGAATCAGACATGATGAAAGTTAGAAATCTAGGTAAAAAATCTTTAGATGAAGTAACTAATAAGTTAAGAGCTTTAGGTTTAGATTTTAGAAAAGATGATGAGTAAATCTTTAATTTATAACAATGAATAAAAAGAGGAGGGAAGCAAAGTGCCAAGTAACAGAAAATTAGGTAAAACAACAGATATTAGATTAGCAATGCTTAAAACATTAACAACAGATTTAATATTACATGGAAAAATAGAAACAACAGAAGCTAGAGCAAAAGAAGTAAAAGCTATAGCTGATAGTATAATTTCTTTAGCTATAAAAGAAAAAGACAACTTTGAAAATGTTGATGTAAAAGTTGTAAAAGCAAAACTTGATAGCAAAGGAAATAAAGTTACAGAACTTGTAAAAAGTAAAAATGGCAAAGAATATTTAAAAGTAGTTAAAGAAGAAACTACTGAAAAAAGACAAAAAGATATGCCAACTAGATTAAATGCTAGAAGAAAAATGATGAGAAAATTAAACAAAGTAAAAGATGAAAATGGAAAAAATATAGACTTAACTGCAAAATTATTTAATGAAATAGCACCAAAATATGAAGGAAGAGTTGGAGGATATACAAGAATCCTAAAACTTGGACAAAGAAGAGGAGATGCAGCAGAAGTTGTTATATTACAATTAGTGTAATTTGGGGACAGGTCTCTAAACGAATAAAAATTCGTTTTAGGGACAGGTCTTTTTTATTGTATAGGAAAAATCGACTTTTTTCTTGATATCTCAGTATTTTTAACGATTTTTGCTATACAACAAGGTTAGGCATCCTTAGACTGTCCGAGCGAAGCGAGTGACATGTATTTCGCACTTGCTCCAGAGGCATACTTGGCGAAATGCCTTTCTTATTGTATAGGGAAAATCGACTTTTTACTTAATATTTCAGTATTTTTAACGATTTTTGCTATACAACAAGGTTCAAGTTTTATTTATAATTAAGACAAATATATTTTATGTTTTAACTTTATACACTAAATAATATTAAAACTCATATAATATGGTAATTAATATAAATAAATCTATTAAATGATAGTTATATAAATATCATTAATTAGGAGGATTGCCATGTTAGATTTTATCTTAAATGGAATATTATGGACACTTGCACTATATGGTGCTTTTGAAATAATAAAAAATATTATATATATTTATACATATACAAATTTGAAATCAGATGGTATATACATAATTATAGCTACGAAAAATCAAGAAAATAAAATAGAAGGATTTTTAAGAACTATGCTTTTTAGAATTATGTATGGAAAGGAAGAATGCGTAAAGGATGTTATAATAACAGACTTAGATTCTACAGATGATACAATGAAAATATTAAACAAATTAAGTAAGGATTATGATGGAATAAAAGTAATAAACTGGAAAGAATGTAAAGAAGTAATTGATAGTATAAAAGGAGCAGAATAAAAGTAAATTTATTGAAATGTTGTAAACTATATTTCTATATGATATAATTAATTAAATTTCGAAAAAGAGGTAATAAATTGGAACTGCAAGGAGAAGTTGTTGAAATAATATATAAAAATGAGCTAAATAGTTATTGTATTGCTGTTTTAAAAATTGATAAAGAAAATAGCAAAATAAAGAATAAAAAAAGTTATAATAATATTAATCAAGTAGAATTTGAATATGAAAATGATATAGAAAAAATACTTAATGAATTTGATTCAGAAATTACAATAGTGGGGTATTTGCCTTTTGTAAATATAGGTGATACCCTTAAAATTATTGGAAAAATTGTGGAACATCAAGAATATGGGAAACAAGTAAAAGTAGATACATTTGAAAAATTAATGCCACAGACTACAAAAGCATTAGAAAAATATCTTGCAAATTGTGGCATAAAAGGAATTGGACCAGCAACAGCACAAAAAATAGTAGATACATTTGGTGATGATACCTTAAATGTATTTAAATTTGAACCAGTAAAGCTTGCACAAATTAAAGGAATTACTAAAGACAGAGCAATAGAAATTGCAAATACTTTTATAGAAAATTGGGAAGTTTGGCAATTAGTAGGATTTTTAGATAAATTTGGAATTGGACCTCAAAATGCAGAAAAAATATATAAAGTATTAGGCATAAATGCTATAGAAGAAATAGAAGCTAATCCATATATATTGGTGGATTTAGTAAACAGAGTTAATTTTGAACAAATTGATAAAATTGCATTAAATTTAGGAATTGAATATAATAATGAGAAAAGAATAAGAAGTGGAATTAAACATGCACTAACACTTGTAACATATAATGGACATTGTTGTACAAAATATGAAAACTTGGTAGAGTTTGTAAATAAATTGTTAAGAGTAAGTATTGATGAAATTGAAGAAGCTATAATAAATATGAAAGCAAAACAAGATATAATATTTGAAGAAAGAAATAATGAGGAATGGATATATTTATATCAATATTATAAAGCAGAAGAAGATGTAGCAAATAGTATAAAAAATTTAGATAAATATAAAAATATTAAAAAAATTAATAAATTTGAAAAAGAATTAAAATTATTTGAAGAAAAATCAAATATAGATTTATCTGAAAAACAAATAGAAGCAATAAAAGCAATAAATGAACATAATGTATGTGTTATAACTGGTCGGGCCAGGTACAGGAAAAACTACTATAATAAAAACTATAATAGATATATTTAAACATAATGAAATGAAAGTAGTACTTTGTGCACCAACAGGAAGAGCTGCTAAAAAAATGACAGAGACAACTGGAGAAGAAGCAAAAACTTTACATAGATTGTTAGAAATAGGAAAAATTTCAGATGAAACACAAGAATTTAATGCAGGAATTTCAGTAGCTCCAATTGATGCAGATGTAGTTATTGTAGATGAAATGTCAATGGTAGATATATTTTTAATGAATTATTTATGTAAAGCAGTATATAAAGGAACTAAGCTAATTTTAGTAGGAGATATAGATCAACTTCCTTCAGTAGGACCAGGAAATGTACTTAAAGATATTATAGAATCAAACCAGATAACTACTATAACATTAAATAAAATATTTAGACAAGCAGCTAAAAGTAAAATTATAGTAAATAGTCATAGAGTAAATGAAGGTATTGGATTTATTAGTAAAGAAGAAATTGAAAATACAGAATATAAAGAAATTAATAATAATCTAGATGATAAGATTGAATTAGAATCTTTAAAAAATAATTCAAAAGATGAAAAAAGTAAATTTTTAGAAGATTTTTTCTTTATAGACGAAAAAAATAAAGAAAAAATATTGAATAATATAATTTCTTTAAGTAAAGAAAGATTAAAAAATTATGGAAATTATGATTTTTTTAAGAATATACAAATAATAACTCCAACTAAAAAAGGAGATTTAGGAACAAAAGAATTAAATAAAATATTACAACAAACAATAAATCCACCATCAAATATAAAAAAAGAAAGAAAATTTGGAGATAGCATATTTAGAGAAGGCGACAGAATAATGCAAATAAAAAATAACTATGATATTTACTGGGAAAAAAAAGAACCATATTTTGAAAGTGGAAGTGGAGTTTTTAATGGTGAATTTGGTACAATAAATTTAATAGATGATTTTAATAAACAAATAAAAATAAAATTTGATGATGAAAAAGAAGTATGGTATCAGTATAATGAATTAGAACAAATAGAACACGCTTATGCTATAACAGTTCATAAGGCACAACGGAAGTGAATTTGATGTAGTTATTATGCCTATTTCACAAACAGCACCAATGCTTCTTACAAGAAACTTATTATATACAGGAATGACTAGAGCTAAAAAATTATTAATAATAGTAGGAAATAAAAATATAATAAATTTTATGATAAATAATAATGATAACAAAAAAAGAAATACAGGGCTTGCATTTAAACTAGAAAATTAATATATTTTTAAAATAAATTTATTCGGGGGAAAAAAATTAAGGAGGCATAAGTTATGTGCAATATAGAAAAAACTCTCGAATATATTTTTTTACCTTCTTGTGGAATTTGTAATAAATTAGGAGAGGGGTATTTATGTAAAAAATGTGAAAAAGAATTAAAAAAATATGAATTAAATTTATATGGAGTAGAAAATATAAATAATTATATAGAAAAATTACATGTATTTAAATATGAAAAAATGATAAGAGAATTAATTATACAATATAAATTTAATGAAAAATCATATTTATATAAAACATTTTGCGAACTTATTATTAAAAATAAAAAAGTTTTTGATTTTATAAAAAGTTATGATATAATAATTCCAGTTCCTATTCATAAAACAAGAATGAGAAAAAGAGGTTATAATCAAAGTGAATTAATAGCAAAAGAATTGGCAAAAAAACTTAATATTGGTTATAATAAAAAAGTGCTAATAAAAGTAAAGAAAAATAAGCCACAAAGCATACTTAATAAAAAGGAACGAAAAGAAAATACAGAAAATGTATATAAAATAATAAATATAGAAAAAATATATAATAAAAGGATTCTTATTTTTGATGACATATATACAACAGGAGCAACAATAAATGCATGTATTAAAGAATTAAAGAAAGCAGAAGTGAAAAAAATAGGTGTTTTAACTTTAGCAAAAGATTAGAAAGGAGAAATATATGGAAGATTTAGTGGAAAGTATATTAGATTATATAAGGTCAGATTATACAGATTATGCAATAATGCTTAATGGCGAGTGGGGAAGCGGAAAAACATATTTTTGGAATAATAAAATAAAACCAAAAATTGAATCTATGCAACTTAATGGAAAAAGATATACAGCTATATATATGTCTTTATATGGTATTTCTAATTTAGAAGAAATTAGTAAAAAAATATTTATAGAAACTACACAATTAATGGATAAAAACCTAAAAAAATATATGGATGCAAGTGGAGTAAAAAATATTCCGGAATATGCAAAAACAGGATTGGACATGGCAAACTTTTTTGGAGTTACTCAAAATGGAGACAGAATAAACTATGGAGAATTCTTTTCTACAGATGATAAAGTACTATGTTTTGATGACTTAGAAAGAGCAAATGTAGATGTTATAGATATATTAGGTTATATTAATAATTTTGTTGAACATGATCATATAAAAACAATAATTATATGTAATGAAAAAGAATTATCTACTAAATTAAAAAATAGCAATTTAGAAATGAAGACATTTATAGCAACATATCTTTTAGATAAAGAAAACAAACTTAATATAAAAACAGATAAACCAATGGTTGAGAGAATTCGTGATACTATTGAATATGTTTTTGATAAAGCAAATGACTATGAAAGAATTAAAGAAAAATTAATTGGAGAAACTTTTGAATATGCACCAGAATTTAACTATATTATAAATGGACTTTTAATGAGATACGAAAATTGTCCAGATTTAATAAGGTTTTTAAGAGAAAATACAAATTTTATTATTTCAACATTTAATAAAAGTGGAACTAGAAACTTAAGAATTCTAAAACATTCATTAACTAATTTTAAAAAAATATTTGACATGGTAAATAAATTTTATCCTAATACTAATCACAGAGTGTTGCAAACAATGCTAATTTTTACTATTGCAATATCATTTGAAATTAAAGCAGGAAAAATTACAAAAGATAAATTTGTAAATATAAATGATAACGAAGAATATAAAGCAATACTTGTTTCATCTAGAGTATTTATGGATAATAGACAATTTTATATAAAAGAATTTGATAATAATTATTACTATAATTTTAAAGCAGAATATAGATTCTTTAAATTTATAGAACTTTATGTTCGTACGAGAATATTTGATATGAAAGTTTTTAAACAAGACATGGAAGCAATTATAAATACAGTAGATACCGACAAACTACCAGCATATAAGAGACTTCTTACTGAGGAATATTGGAAAATATCAGATGATCAATTTAATGGAGTAATTTTAGAAATTATAGAAGATGTAAAAGCAGGAAAAATAGAATTAATAAATGTAGTTAAATTATTTGCATATTTTGCACATTTTGTTAGAAAAGGTCTTATTGATTATGATATGAAAACAATAAAAAGTGTGTTTTTAAATGGTATGAATATATGTTCCTTAAATTCAACATATTGTCCTAATGTTGAAGAAGAATTAGCAAGTTTAGCAATAGAAGAAGATAAATCAGATGATATGGAAGAAGTTCTTAAATATTTTAGTAGCATAAATGAAAAACTAAAAGAAAAAATGTATAGAGAAAAAGCAGAAGAGATATTTAAATATATACCAATGAAAATGGAACAATTTTATGATAAATTTGACAAAGAATGTATGCAAGTTCCTATATTTAAATATTATGATGTATTTCAAATGTTTCAAAGAATATCTTGTGCAAGTAATGAAGATATAGTTACAATAAAAGAAAAACTTTTGGATAGAGCAAAAAGAAATGGAGAAAAATTGCAAGAAGAACTGCCAAATCTTAAAAAATTAAAACAAGTTATGGATGATTATATAGATGGAAAAGAGCCAACTATAAAATTAGTTATTCTTCAAGAATTTACAAATGAATTAGGAAATATAATAAAAGAATATCAAAAAATAGGAGAAAGTGAGACAATGGTATAATTAAAAAAGAAAAATAATCTTTGTAATAGTTGTTTTATATTGCAAAGATTATTTTTAATTAAAAAATGAATAAAATTTTCCTCTTTTGTAATAATAAGATTAGACATTAAAATTAGAAGGAGGAAAATTATGAAAGCAACTGGAGTTGTTAGAAGAATAGATGATTTAGGTAGAGTTGTTATACCAAAAGAAATAAGAAAAACTTTAAGAATAAAAGAAGGAGATCCTTTAGAAATTTTTACAGATAAAGAAGGAGAAGTAATATTGAAAAAATATTCACCAATAGGTGAACTTTCTGAATTTGCTACAGAATATGCAGAAACACTTGCAAAAACAACCGGACATATTGCGTGTATAACAGATAAAGATATGGTAATTGCAGTTTCAGGAGGACCTAAAAAAGAGTTTTTAGAACAAAATATAAGTAGTGAGTTAGAAAAAATAATGGAGGACAAAGAAAAATATACTAGTAAAGAAAATAATGATATGTCTGTACCAATTACAAAAAATGATAATAAAGAAAGACAATTTAATTCCCAAGTAGTGTATCCAATTATATCAGATGGGGACACAATTGGAACTGTAATACTTCTTGCAAAAGATAAAACAACAAAGATGACAGAAGTTGAACAAAAAGTGGTACAATCAGCAGCAAGCTTTCTGGGTAGACAAATGGAGATATAGTATAATATTTTTAATATTATATTTTTCAGAGATATTTTCTAAATAGTCTAATGTATAAATATTACAAAAATGTAAAAAAGTGTAACAAAAATGTAATAAAAATGTAACAAAACGGCAAATAGTATATAAATAGAGCATTATAAAGAATTTTGATTTTAAAATTAAAAAATATAAAAATTATTACTTGATTATAGAATAAAAATGTAGTATAAATATGATAGTAATATTATTTAGACCACAAAGGAGGAAAATAAATTATGGAAAATCGTGTAAATAATTTGCCAACAGAAGTAAGTGTATGGACAAAAATAAGAAATTTTTTATGCCAAGATATAGCTCTTGAATTAACACCAAAACAAGAAAAAGTTTTTCAAGAAGTACATGATTTCTGGACACAAGAAATAACAGGACAAAAAGTTCACGACTTTTTATTCTATGAAATAACTGGTGAAAAAGTAAAAAACTTTTTATTCCAAGAAATAGAAATAACAGACGATATCGAATTATAAGAAAGGCATTTCGCCAAGTATGCCTCTGAAGTAGGTGCGAAATACATGTCACTCGCTTCGCTCGGACAGTCTAAGGATGCCTAACCTTGTTGTATAGCAAAAATCGTTAAGAATACTGAGATATCAAGAAAAAAGTCGATTTTTCCTATACAATAAGAAAAGTGGCTTTGCCTTTTGTAGCATTTTGCTTCGCAAATATGCACTGCCCAAGGAAACTTAACCTTGTTGTATAGGAAAAAACACAATAGGTATAGAAATTATTACTTATTGTGTTTTTTGTAGTTTTGTTTACTGTTCAGAGTATTAAAAATTGAAAATATTTATTGAAGAAGTTATTTATTTTTATTAATTTTTTGCAGTACGCGTAGCGATCAAACGAACATTTCTAATGTGAGTGCGATTGAAGAAACCACTTATCATAAAATAAAAATGAAATTTTTATTTTATGATAAGTGGTTTCGACAACAAGTACAAAAAAATTAATAAAAATAAATAACTTCTTCAATATAAAGGATATATGTTAGACTGAAGAGTAACCTTTTTTTGTTTATAGATTGTGAAAATAATAAATAAATACTTGAAAAATATGTGAGTTTGATATAAAATGATGATGTTTAGGTAATACTAAAATAAAGTATGCTAAGTTGTAGCATAAAGTTAGGAGGAATTTATATGTCAATTAAAATTGGTATTAATGGTTTTGGAAGAATAGGAAATCTAGCTTTTCAAGCCGCACTTTCTAGAGAAGGAGTAGAGGTTGTTGCAATAAATGACCCATTTATCGCAGCTGATTATATGGCTTATATGGTTAAATATGATACAGTTCATGGAAGATTTAATGGAACTATTGCTTCTGAAGAAGGTAAATTAATAGTTAATGGAAAAGAGATAAAAGTATATAATGAAATGGATCCAAAAAATATTCCTTGGGGAGAAAATGGAGTAGAATATGTATTAGAATGTTCAGGAGTATTTACAACAATGGAAAAAGCTCAGGCACACTTAGATGCAGGTGCTAAAAAAGTTATAATATCAGCACCATCAAAAGATGCACCTATGTTTGTTATGGGAGTAAACAATGATAAATATACACCAGATATGAATATTATATCTAATGCATCTTGTACAACAAATTGTTTGGCACCACTTGCAAAAGTTATAAATGATAACTTTGGAATAAAAGATGGATTAATGACAACAGTTCACTCAACAACTGCAACACAGAAAACAGTTGATGGAGCATCAAAAAAAGATTGGAGAGGTGGTAGAGCTGCAGCTGCAAATATTATACCATCATCTACAGGTGCAGCAAAAGCAGTTGGAAAGGTTATACCAGAGTTAAATGGAAAATTAACAGGTATGTCATTTAGAGTACCAACAGTAGATGTTTCAGTAGTAGATTTAACAGTAAATCTTGCAAAACCTGCAACATATGAAGAAATCTGCAACGCAGTTAAAAAAGCTTGTGAAAATGAAATGAAAGGTATAATGGATTATACAGATGAAGCAGTTGTATCATCAGATTTTATTCATGACTCACATACATCTATATTTGATGCATCAGCAGGTATAGCTTTAACAGATACTTTTGTTAAATTAGTTGCATGGTATGATAATGAATGGGGTTACTCAAATAAACTTGTAGATTTAGCAGTATATATATCAAATAAATAATTTATACTAAACTACTAATATAAAATATATTAGTAGTTTAGCTCATGAAATTATATAAGAAGTAAATTTTTTTCAACCAAATTTGTGCATTAGGAAGGAGATTAAATATGGAAAGAGAATTAAAAGTAAATGGAATATACAAACATTTTAAAGGAGATAGTTATATAGTAGAAGATGTTGCTATTCATAGTGAAACAAAAGAAAAATATGTAGTATATAGAGGATTATATGGAAATAATGAATTATACATTAGACCATATGAGATGTTTTTATCAGAAGTAGATCATAATAAATATCCAGAGGTAAAACAAAAATATAGATTTGAATTGCAAGATATAAAAAGTGTAAAATAAATCTAATTGAAAGGAGATTTCACATGAATAAAAAAACTGTAAAAGATGTTGATGTAAAAGGAAAGAAGGTATTAGTTAGATGTGATTTTAATGTACCTTTAAAAGATGGAAAAATAACAGATAACACAAGAATAACTTCAGCACTTCCAACAATAGAATATTTAAGAAGTAAAGGGGCAAAAGTTATATTATGCTCACATTTAGGAAGACCAAAGGGAGAAGTTAAAGAAGAATATTCTTTAAAACCAGTAGCTGATGAATTAACAGATTTATTAGATACAGATGTTAAATTTGCAAGTGATGTAACAGGAGAAAGTGCAAAAAATGTTACAAGCAGTTTAGAAGATGGTGATGTTGCACTTTTAGAAAATGTTAGATTTGATCCAAGAGAAGAACAAAATGATGATACATTAGCAATGGAATTAGCAAGTTTATCAGATGGAATATATGTAAATGATGCTTTTGGAGCAGCACATAGAGCACATAGTTCAACAGAAGGTGTTGCACATCATGTAGATGAAGCTGTTTCAGGACTATTAATGCAAAAGGAAATACAATTTTTAAATGGAACATTAGAAAATCCAGAAAAACCATTTATAGCAATACTTGGTGGTGCAAAAGTATCAGATAAAATTGGAGTTATTGAAAATTTATTAGATAAAGTAGATGGAATATTAATAGGTGGAGGTATGGCATATACTTTCTTAAAAGCAAAAGGCTATGAAATAGGAGATTCTTTATGTGAAGAAGATAAAATAGGAGAAGCACAAGCTATAATGAAAAAAGCTGCAAAAGCTGGAGTAAAAATAGTCCTTCCAGAAGATACAGTTGTAGCACCAAAAGAGCCAGAGCCAGAAGAAGAATTAGACAAAAAAGCAAAACAAAAAGCATTTATTAGCTTTTTAGAAACTGCACCAGATAAAGTAGTAGATTCAGATAAAATACCAGAAGGATGGCAAGGATGTGATATAGGACCAAAAACAGCAAGAACATTTGCAAATGAGTTACAAGATAAAAGAACAATTTTATGGAATGGACCACTTGGAATATGTGAAGTAGAAAAATTTAGTATAGGAACGCAAAGAGTTGCAGAATCTATAGCAGCAACAAATTCTATATCTATAGTAGGTGGAGGAGATTCTGTTGCAGCAATTAAAAAGTTACATTTAGAAGATAATTTTTCTCACATATCAACAGGAGGAGGAGCTTCATTAGAATTGCTAGAAGGAAAAGAATTACCAGGATTAGCGTGTTTAACAGATAAAGAGGAAAAATGTAAAATAACAAATCAAAAAAAAGATGAAAGAAAAACAGAATTAGAAAAATAATGAATATTGAATTATACAAAAACTTCTAAAAATAGAGGTTTTTGTATAATAAATATAAACTTAAAAATTAGATTTAAATTTTAAGAAAGGTTAAAGGCACATATATGAGAAAAAAAGTAATTGCAGGAAATTGGAAAATGAATATGTTACCAGATCAAACTATAAAATTTATAGATGAATTAGCACCACTTGTAAAAAATACAGAAAACGAAGTAATACTTTGTGTTCCATATACAGATTTATTTTATAGTTTACTTACAGCACAAAATACTAATATAAAAATTGGTGCACAAAATATGCATTGGGAAGAAAACGGTGCATATACAGGAGAAATATCTGGGCAAATGCTAAAAGCAATAGGAGTAGAATATGTAATAATAGGTCATTCAGAAAGAAGGCAATATTTTGCAGAAACTGATGAAACTGTAAACAAAAAGTTAAAATCAGCATTTAAATATGGATTAAAACCAATTGTATGTGTTGGAGAAACATTAGAAGAAAGAGAAAATGGAAAAGCAGAAGAAATTATTACTTCTCAAACAGAAAAAGCTTTAGATGGATTAAGCAATTCACAAGTTGAGAACACTATAATTGCATATGAACCAATATGGGCAATAGGAACTGGTAAAACAGCTACTTCAGAAGATGCAAATAATGCAATAAAGTCAATAAGAAATAAAATATCAAATATATATGGACAAATGGTAGCAAATAGAGTTATAATACAATATGGTGGAAGCGTAAAAGCTTCAAATGCCAAAGAATTATTTACTATGTCTGACATAGATGGAGGACTAGTAGGTGGAGCAAGTTTAAATGTAGAAGAATTTGCTAAGATTGTAAATTATAACAAATAATTAGCTAAGCAAAGAAATTATTTATTTTTAGTGTATTTTTTGCTAAGCAAATATTTTAGAAAGGAACAGGAAAATGGACAAAAAACTTACTATGCTAATGATATTAGACGGGTTTGGAATAAATGAAAAAGAAGAAGCAAATGCTATAAAATTAGCCAATACACCTAATATAGATAAACTAATGAAAACATGCCCAACAACTAAAATATATACAAGTGGATTAAATGTTGGATTACCAGATGGACAAATGGGAAATTCAGAAGTAGGGCATACAAATATTGGCGCCGGAAGGATTGTATACCAAGAATTAACAAGAATAACTAAATCTATAGAAGATGGAGATTTTTTTAATAATTCAGAATTAGTAGATGCTATAGAAAATTGCAAAAAGTATAATTCGAAATTACATATATTAGGTTTGGTTTCAGATGGAGGAGTACACAGTCATATTCGTCATTTATATGCAATACTAGAACTAGCTAAAAGAAAAGATTTTGAAAATGTATTTGTTCATTGTTTTATGGATGGTAGAGATACTATGCCTACTTCTGGAGAAGGTTATTTAATGAAGCTTGAAGAAAAAATGAAAGAAAAAGGTGTTGGAAAAATAGCAACTATTTCTGGAAGATTTTATAGTATGGACAGAGATAAAAGATGGAACAGAATTCAAAAATCTTATGATGCAATAGTTAATGGAGAAGGAATAAAAGCAACTTCTGTAATATCTGCAATAGAAAGTTCTTACCAAAAAGAAGTATTTGATGAATTTGTAGAGCCAACAGTTATATGCCAAAATAATGAACCAATAGCTAAAATAGAAGAAAATGATTCTGTAGTATTCTTTAATTTTAGACCAGATAGAGCAAGAGAATTAACAAGAGCAATTGTTGATAAAGATTTTAACGAATTTGAAACTAAAAAAATGAATTTAAATTATGTATGTTTTACACAATATGATGAAACAATGCCAAATGTAAAAATAGCATTTAAACCAGAAGTGTTAAAAAATACATTTGGAGAATATATATCAAATAAAGGATTAACACAACTAAGAATAGCAGAAACAGAAAAATATGCACATGTAACATTTTTCTTTAATGGAGGAGAAGAAAAACAATATCCAGGAGAAGATAGAATATTAGTACCATCTCCAAAAGTAGAAACATATGATTTAAAACCAGAAATGAGTGCAATAGAAGTTACAGATAAAGTTATAGAAGCTATAAATTCAAAAAAATATGATTGCATAATATTAAATTATGCAAATCCAGATATGGTAGGACATACAGGAAATTTATCTGCAACAATAAAAGCAATAGAAACAATAGATAAATGTGTAGGAAAAGTGGTTCAAACTGTAAAAAATAATAATGGAGTTTTATTAATTACAGCAGATCATGGAAATGCAGAACAAATGTTAGATTATAAAACAGGAGAACCATATACAGCACATACTGTAAATCCAGTGCCACTTATATTAGTTGGAATGGATGATGCTAAGTTAAGTGAAGGTAAATTAGCAGATTTAGCACCAACTATGTTACAATTAATGGGATTAGAAAAACCAGAAGAAATGACAGGGAAAAGTATTATAATAGAATAAACACTAATAACTGGAGGAATATATGATACAAAATTCAGAGATAAGAAGTGTATACTCTGAATTACAGAAACAATTATTTTATCTAATACCAGAAAAATGGGATAGAATATATTTATATGCTTCTGTAGAAGAAAAAATGTTAGGACTTGAAACGGGTGAAATGTTTTTTTACTATTTTCCAAAAGGAATTTTAAAGAAAAATCCTATAAATGTTTATGAGATACCTAACAGATTTAATCTTAATGAAGAGGAATACATAAAATTAGTAGAAAAATTGTATAAACAAATAAAGAAAATTTGGCTAATATTTAAAAAAGCAAATCACAGAATATGGACAAATTTAACAATAAGAATTGAAGGATTAAAATTTGAAGTAGAATATAACTATGAAAATTTTACATCTACAAAATATTCTAATATTGATAGGCATATTATATGGAAATATAATAATTTGAAATTGCCAGAAGAAGCATTTACAAGTAAAGAAAGAAAAATTATTCATGAATATATAAATGAAAATATATATTTTTGTCCAGATATAGAAAAATATTCTGAAACAATATATAAAAATCCAGTAAGAAGAACATTATATTATAATAAAGAACCAAAAGAAGAATATGTAAATACAAGTAGAGTACAACAAATTGAAATAGAACCAAAAGATAAATTTGAAGAAAAACACTATACATATAATATAAAAAGAAGCAAAAAAGTAAAAAGAATTCATGAAGATAGAAAAAAAGATAATAATTCGAAAACATATTTAGAATTAGTTGAAGAACAGAGAAATAGTGTAAAAAGTCAAATATTAAAACATATTTAATAAAGAAAGGATGTATGTAAAATGAAAGATTATTTAGGAATAGAAAGCATAAAAGCTTTAGAGGTATTAGATTCAAGAGGAAATCCAACAGTACAAGTTGAGGTTGTAACAGAAGGAGGTTTTTCAGGAGTTGCAATGGTTCCATCAGGAGCATCTACAGGAAGTTTTGAAGCAGTGGAATTAAGAGATGGAGAAAAAGATAGATACTTAGGAAAAGGTGTACAAAAAGCAGTTGAGAATGTAAACAAAATAGTTGCAAATAAGTTAGAAGGTGAAAATGTATATAGCCAAGCAAAAATTGACAAAATGTTAATAGATATAGATGGAACAGAAAATAAAGCAAAATTAGGTGCAAATGCAACATTAGGTGTATCTTTAGCAGTTGCAAAGGCAGCAGCAGCTTCATTAGGAATGAGCTTATACAACTATATAGGTGGAGTAAATGCAAAAGAATTACCAGTGCCAATGATGAATATAATGAATGGTGGAAAACATGCAGATAGTGGATTAACTGTACAAGAATTTATGATTATGCCAGTAGGAGCAAAAACATTTAAACAATGTATGCAAATAGGTGTTGAAGTATATCATAACCTAAAAAAAGTATTAAAAGAAAAAGGATTATCTACAGCAGTTGGTGATGAAGGAGGATTTGCTCCAAATGTATCTAGTGAAAAAGAAGCATTAGATTTAATAATAGAGGCTATTAAAAAAGCAGGATATGTTCCAGGAGAAGATGTATGTTTAGCTTTAGATGCAGCTGCAACAGAAATGTTTGATGAAGCTAAAAAAGTAGGAAAAGATGGATACTTATTCTGGAAAACAGGAGAATTTAAAACAAAAGAACAAATGATAGACTTTATAGTAGATTTAGCAAACAATTATCCAATAATTTCAATAGAAGATGGATTAGCAGAAGAAGACTGGGAATCTTGGAAAGTATTAACAGAAAAAATAGGAGATAAAGTACAACTTGTTGGTGATGATTTATTTGTTACTAATATTAAAAGATTACAAAAAGGTATTGACATGGGAGTAGCAAATAGTATATTAATAAAATTAAATCAAATAGGAACATTAACTGAAACATTAGATGCTATAGAACTTGCACATAAAGCAGGATATACAGCAGTTGTATCACATAGAAGCGGTGAAACAGAAGACACAACTTTAGCAGATGTTGCAGTAGCTACAAATGCTGGACAAATAAAAACAGGTGCACCATGTAGAACAGATAGAGTTGCTAGATACAATAGACTTTTAAATATTGAAGATGAATTAGAAGATATAGCAGTATTTAAAGGAAGAAAAGCAATAAAATAAGTTAATTAGGACAAAAGGATTTATTTCCTTTTGCCCAATATATATTGGGGTATCGCCAAGCGGTAAGGCATCGGACTCTGACTCCGACATTCCTGTGTTCGAATCACAGTACCCCAACCAAAATTTTTTTTTAGAAGATATTTATTAATATTTAATTATCTGTTATAATATATCAAATGAAGAAATTAAATAATAAAGAAACTAATATAATTAAAATAAAGATAGGAGAGATACATATGATAGTAGATAAAAAAGGAAATTTATTTGAAGATAGAAGAAAAAACAAAGAAGACAGAAGAAAAAGTGAGAGTAATAAAAGTACAAATAAAGTAAAAAATGATAGAAGAAAAGCTGATAGAAGAAAAGAAGACAATAAAATAAAAAGAAAATGAGAATAAAGCACTCTAAAAAACTAAAAATTTAAATTAAAGTTTTTTAGAGTGCAAATTAATATATAATTGCTAGATTAGCAACATCCACCTCTGTTACCACCACAACAGCAACATATTAATATTAAAATAATTATTATCCAAATGCAGTCATCTCCAAATCCAAAACCACATCCGCATCCACATCTATTTTCTGGCATAAGAATTTCCCCCCCTTTCAAATTTTAAAGTTTAGATTAATGTAATTAACAACCACAAGAATTGTTACATCCGTTACTACAACAGTTGTTACCTCCGCAACAGAAAAGTAGTAAGAATAGGATTATAAACCATAGTAGTTCATTATTATTACAACCACAATTTCCCATTTCTTTACCTCCTTATAAAACTTTTTTAATTTGCTCTTTGTAAAGATCTTTCGTATGGTATATATTATTCAAAAATATAAAAAGAGTTACAAAGTGGAAAAATATATTGTAAAATACTAAAGAATATATATTTATCTAATTTTTAGTAATTTTAAATTTGCTTAACTATTTGATAACAAAATTTTGTAAAAAAAATGTAAAAAACTATACAAAAAATATAGATTAATGATATAATTCATGTACAACAAATAGAAAATGAAAAATCGGAGGTTAAAATGGGTAATATAGTTTTGTTAGATGAATTAACAATAAATAAAATTGCAGCTGGTGAAGTTATTGAAAGACCAGCATCAGTAGTAAAAGAACTAGTAGAAAATTCAATAGATGCAGGTGCAAAAAAAATAACAATAGAAATAAAAAATGGAGGAATTTCTTATATAAGAATAACTGATGATGGAAAAGGTTTTTTATTTGATGATATGGAAATAGCATTTGAAAGACATGCAACAAGTAAAATTAGAAATGCAACAGATTTAGAAACTGTTACCTCTATGGGGTTTAGAGGAGAGGCTTTAGCAAGTATAGCTGCAATTAGTAATGTGGAATTAATATCAAAAACAGCAGATAATGATATTGGAAGAAAAATACAAGTAAAAGGTGGAAATATAATAAATATAGAAGATACTGGATGTCAAAAAGGAACAACAATAACAGTTACAGATTTATTTTATAATACACCAGTACGATATAAATTTTTAAAAAAAGATTTTACAGAAGCAGGTTATATTGAAGATGTTGTTACAAGAATAGCACTTATACATCCAGAAATATCAATAAAATTAATAAATTCAGGAAAGGTAGTAATTCAAACAACTGGAAATGGAGATAAAAAATCTGTTATATATAGTATTTATGGAAAAGAAATTGCAGAAAATGTTGTAGATGTAAATTATGAATATGAAGATATAAAAATAGATGGTGTTGTTGGAAAACCAATAATTGCAAGATCTAACAGAACTAATCAATTATTTTTTGTAAATAAAAGATATATAAAAGATAAAATATTAACAAGTGCAGCAGAACAAGGCTATAAAGGCTTATTAACAATTGGAAAATATGGCTTTTTAGTACTAGATATAGAAATAAATCCACAAAAAGTAGATGTTAATGTGCATCCTGCAAAATTAGAAGTTAGATTTGAAGATGAAAATAAAATATTTAAAGCTGTTTATCATGCAATTAAAGACAGTTTATTAAAACAAGATTTAATACCAGATAGAACCAAAATAGAATTAGATAAAGATGAAAAATTAAATAATACTTGGAAAATAAATATAGAAGAACAAAATAATGAAGTAAAGATTATAGAACCAGAAAAAAACGAAGAAATCAACCTAAAAGCAGAAAATGAAAAAATAGAAACAGAAGAAATGAATAACGAAATTAAAAATGAAGTAGAAGAAAATGATACTAAAAAAGGTGGATTATTTAATTTCTTTGGAAGAAAGAAATATGAGGAAGAAGAAAAAAAGGAAAACTCGCAAAATTTTATAGAACAAATTTATAATAATAAAAAAGATTTTAATAGTGAAATAAATAACTTACATAATGATAATGAAGATGCAACTAAAAAAATAGACTTAGATGAAATTAATAAAAAAATTAAAGAATTAGATGAAGTAAAAATTGAACCAAATTATAAAGATTTTGATGAAATGTATGCACTTACTTTCGGGAAAACAAAAAAGGAAACAAAAAATGTAGAAGAAGAAAATGAAGAATATAAAGTAAATACTGAAGAATTAAAAACTACTCAAAATATATCTATATTCGATAAACTACCAGAAAATAAAATCCCAGAATACAAATATGTTGGTATTGCATTTTCTACATATATAATTATAGAGATGAATAATGAATTATACATAATAGATCAACATGCGGCACATGAAAGAATAATGTATGAAAAAATTAAATCAAATTATTATAGTGATGACAATAAAGACTCACAACTAATGTTGCTTCCAGATATTATAAATTTAAGCCATAAAGATATGCAAATAGCTAAAGATAATATGGAAATTTTTGAAAAGGCAGGATTCATATTAGAAGAATTTGGAGAAAATACAATAAAATTAAGTGGAGTTCCAACAGTATGCTTAGAATTAGATAATAAAGAATTATTTCTTGAAACTTTAGATGAAATAAATACTGTGGCAAGAACAGCAAAACAAGAAATAGAAGAAAAATTTATAGCAACAGTAGCATGTAAGGCAGCAGTAAAGGCAAATATGGCTTTATCTAAAGAAGAAGTAGATAGTTTGATGAAAAAATTATTAACTCTTCCAAACCCATTTACATGTCCACATGGAAGACCAACAGCTATAAAAATGACAAAAACAGATATAGAAAAGAAATTTTCAAGAAGATAAGGAGATTTATATATGTTAATAATAATTTTATTTACACTAATTTTAAATGCAGTATCTATACTCTTAATGTATAAATGCTTAAATGGAATAGACAAAAAAGAAAGATGGATTTTTGTAATAATTGGAACAGCTTTAATGTATGTAGTAACCAATATAACATATTGGTTTGGAACAAAAAATATACAAATATCTGAAGAAACACTACAACTTGGAAAAGATTTAATAATCTTTTTATTTGTACCAATTAATGGTATACTAATACTGCCATTATTTGCAAAATCATATATGAAATTTAAATTAGGAAATATGGATTTTAGCATATTAAGAAATAGAGGAATAGTTTTATTAGTAATATTGCTAATAATATTAATTATAGAAGGAATTTATTTTGGAAATATTCAAAAACAAGTTTTAAATATAATTAATCAAAAAAATAATAAAATACAAGAAAATATAAACAATTTAAATGAAGTAGAACAAAATACTGAGAATGTAATAAATGAAATAACAAATGAAATAGTAAACGAAATGCAGAATGATACAATAAATGAAGAATCAAATCAAATTACAAACGATATACAAAATGTAATTGAATAAGAATTTAATATGCAAAACAAATGGGATGTGAAACTTTATGAAAAAACAAAAAGTTATAGTTATTTGTGGACCAACAGCATCAGGGAAAACAAAGTTGTCAATTGAACTTGCTAAAAAAATAAATGGTGAAATTGTATCTTGTGATTCAATGCAAATATATAAAGATATGAGTATAGGAACAGCAAAACCAACTAAAGAAGAAATGCAAAATATAAAACATTATCTTATAGATTGCATATCTCCTGAAATAAGATATAGTGTAGCAGATTATAAAAAACAAGCAATGGAATATATAAAAGAAATATTTGCTAAAGGAAAAGTTCCAATAATAGTAGGAGGAACAGGTCTTTATGTTGAATCTCTAATATATAATATTGAATATAATGAAATTAAAACAGATTTAAAATATAGAGAAGAATTAGAAAAAATATCTCAAGAAGAAGGATTAGAAAAGCTTTATGAAAAAGCATTAAAAATAGACGAAAAAGCAACAAAAAAAATTAGTAATAATGATAAAAAGCGTATATTTAGAATTCTAGAAATATATCACACTACAGGAAAAACAAAAACAAAGCTAGAAGAAGAATCTAGAAAAAACAAACCAGAATATGAATTTTTATTATTTGGTTTAACAATGGACAGAGAAAAATTATATGAAAGAATTAATCTTCGTGTAGATAATATGATGCAAGATGGATTAGTGCAAGAAGTAAAAGAATTATTGAATAAATATGAAGAACTTCCAACAGCAATACAAGGTTTAGGCTATAAAGAAGTTGTAGAATATTTAAAAGGTGATACTTCAAAAGAAGAAATGATTGAAAAAATAAAATTGGAAACAAGAAGATATGCAAAAAGACAATTAACTTGGTTTAGAAAATACAATAATTTAACTTGGCTTAATGCACAAAATGATTTACAAGATAATATAAGAGTTATTTTGGAGGAATATAGTGGAAAAAACAACTAAAGTAAAGGAAAATAAAAACATAATTAAACTACTAAAAAAGAATAGAAAAAAAATATTTATATTAATACTATTAGCTATAATTATATATGTAATATATATGGTTGTACAATTAGTAAAAAGACCTACAGATACAGTATATATAGAAATGGGCAAAATACAGGAAAAGGAAACAGCAGTTGGTTATGTAATAAGAGAAGAAACTATTTTAAAAGGAAATAATTATAAAAATGGTATTGAACAGATAAAATCAGAAGGAGAAAAAGTAGCAAAGGGAGAAACCATTTTTAGATATTATTCAATTAATGAAGAAAATCTGATAGAAAAAATAAAAGACTTAGATGAAAAAATTGATCAAGCGATGTCAAGTGAAAAAAGCTTACCTACTTCAGATACAAAGGCATTAGAAGAGCAAATAGATAAAAATATTAATGAATTATATGAGCAAAGTGGATTAAAGCTAATAAGAAACAATAAAGAAGAAATTATAAATGATATGAATAAAAAATCTAAAATTGCAGGAGAACAAAGCCCAGCAGGATCATATTTGAAAAAGTTAATAGATGAAAGAAGTGAATATGAAAATAAACTTAATTCAGGAGCAGAAAAAATAAATGCTAGTGTTAGCGGAGTAGTTTCATATAGAATTGATGGATATGAAGAAATATTAAGTCCAAAAGATTTTGGAAAGTATACAAAAGATTTTTTAGAGGATTTAAGATTAAAAACTGGACAAATTATACCTATGAGCAATGAAGGAGGAAAAATAGTAAATAATTACTATTGCTATATTGTTTCTATATTGGATTCAAAATATGCTAAAGATATTGAAGTAGGTGATGAAGTAAAATTAAAAGTTCCAAGTGGAAAAGAAATTGATGCAACAATAGAATACAAAACAAATGAAGATGATGAATGTATATTAACATTTAAAATAGAAGAAGAGGTAGAAGAATTAATTTCTTGTAGAAAAATATCTTTTGAAATTATTTGGTGGAGTAAATCAGGATTAAAAGTACCTAACCAAGCAATATTAACAGAAACAAAAGGAGAAAATGAAATACATTATGTAGTAAGAACAAGAATAGGGTATGAAGATAAAATAGTTATAAAAATATTAAAAGCAAATGAAAAATATTCTGTAGTAACAAATTATACAAGTGAAGAATTATCTAAATTAGGTTTTACAGCAACAGAAATAAGAAATATGCCTAATATTACAATATATGATGAAGTGTTATTAAATTAAAATATTACAAAAATATTACAAAAATATTACAAAAATATTAAAAAACAAAAAAAACTATTGACAATATTAAAAAAATGATAGATACTTATGTAAGAAAATACCAATGATGAGTATTTTAAGGAGGTTATTTAAAATGTCAGGAGCTATTATGGAAAAAGTATGGGGAATGCTTGGATTACCAGAAAAAAATGAAGAAGAAATAGAAGAAAATGATTATGAAAAAAATGAAGATATAGAAAATCAAGAATATGAAGAAGAAGAAGATAGAAGAATTTGGGGAAGAAAAAGTAAAGTTGTTAATATGCCACAAACACAACAAGTGAAAATGGTTATATGCCAACCAACTACATTTGAACAATCAGAAAGCATTTGTAGTTTATTAAAAGAAAAAAAATCAATTATTGTTAATTTAGAATATGTTAATAAAGATGTAGCTAGAAGAATAGTTGATGTAGTTAGTGGTGCAGTTCATGCATTAGATGGTAATTTACAAAAAGTATCAAATTCTATATTTTTAGTTGCACCATTTAATTATGATATAACAAATGAAATGGCAAGAGAAGAGATAAAAAATAAATTATCTGTTTCATGGTTAAGAAATAATTCAAATAATTAATATAGTTGTATAAGAAGTTTAGGAGGGGCAATATGTATACACCATTAGATATAGAAAACAAAAAGTTTGCAAAACAAATGATGAATGGGTATAGTGTAGAAGAAGTAGATAATTTTTTAGATGAATTAACACTAGACTATGAAAAACTATATAAAGAGTCTAATGAAAACAAAGGAAAAATTTCAGAACTAGAAGCAAGTCTAGTTAAATATAAAAATCTAGAATCAACATTACAAAATACCTTAGTAATGGCACAAAGTACTGCAGACGAAATGAAGAAAATGGCAAAACAAGAAGCAGAACAAATAGTAAAAGATGCACAAGGAACAGCAAAAGGACAATTAATGGAAATAGAACAACAAATTGTAATAAAAACAAAAGAATTAGAAGATTTAAAAAAACAATTAGATGTTTATAAAGCAAAAATGGAATCATTATTAATATCACAATTAGAATTATTAAAAGATGTAAATAAAGATTAATGAAAAACAAAAGAAAAAAGCTAGGTATATAAGTGAAGTATACCTAGCTTTAATTCCGTTATATTTAATTTAACAAATATGTAAAAGTAGCTAGAATTTATGTTACAAAAAAATAACAGTATTACAAAAATGTTAAATATATATTACATTTGTGTTAATATTATTGACATATAAAAAATAACATATAAAATATATATAATCTATAAAATAGAGGTAAGTATGAGAGTAATAAGCGGTACAGCTAAAGGAACTAAATTAAATTCAATAGATAGCTTAGAAACAAGACCAACATTAGACAGAGTAAAAGAGTCACTATTTAATATAATAAAAAATAATATTGATGAAATAGTTGCTTTAGATTTATTTGCAGGAAGTGGAGCTATAGGAATAGAATTCATAAGTAGAGGGGCAAAAAAAGTATATTTTTGCGAAAAATCTAATTTAGCATCTAAAATGATATATAATAATCTTCAAAAAACAAAATTTATAAATAAAGCAGAGATTTTTGAAAAAGATTATAGTAAATGTTTGGAAGAACTTAAAAAAAGAGATGTTAAACTAGATACTATATTTATAGATCCACCATACAAATCAGACTTAGCTGTTAAAGCAGTTAACCAAATTATTTCTTTAGATTTATTAAAAAAAGATGGAACAATAATAATAGAAACAGACGAAAAAGAAAGAGAATTAAAAGAATTAGAAAAATTACAAGTAGAAGTATATGATTTAAGAAAATATGGAAGAGCTTATCTAATATTCTTAAATCGAAAGGAGTAAGATTATGGAAATATTTACTTTATTAGAAGCGTTAGAAGATATGCTTGATAAGAGCAGAAGCATACCATTTTCAAGTAAATGTATAGTAAACAAAGAGGAAATTTTAGATATAATAAAAGAAATAAGATTAAAATTACCAGATGAGTTAAAACAAGCAAAATGGGTAAAAGAAGAAAGACAAAGAATATTAGTAGAAGCTCAAAATGAAGCTGATGAAATAATAAAAGAAGCAGAAAATAGAATTATATCTATGATAGATGAACACGAAATAACTAAAAAGGCTTATGAGAAAAAAGTTGAAATAATAGAAACAGCAAATGAAATGTCTAGAGAAATAAAAAATGGTACAGAAGATTATGCAGACGGTGTATTAGCTGGAATAGAAGTAGCATTAGAAGATGCACTTAAAATAATAAAAAATAATAGGAAAGAATTAAAATAGGAAATTACTTTAAAATTTATTATGTATTAAGACATAAAAAATAGGATTTCCTATTTTTAAAAATAAAATATAAACACAAATGAAGGAGAATGAAAAAATGGGTAATATTTTAAATAAAATTAAAGTAAATTCAAAAAAGGAAAAAGGAATAACATTAATAGCATTAGTAATAACAATAGTAATATTAATAATACTTGCAACAGTAGCAGTAAGTTATGTATTTGGAGAAAATGGATTAATAGGTTATGCAGATAAGGCAAAAGATGTAGCAGAGGCAGATTCAACAGAAGAAGGAAAAGAATTAACTAATATGACAGATTATTTAAATAAATTATTAGGTGGAGAAAATAATTCACCAGAAGAGCCATTTGAACCAACTCCAACACCAGAACCACCAACAGGTGGAACAGCAATGAGTGATATGACAAATGGAATAATAGAAATAAAATGGTTAGAAGGAAATACATATAATGTAACAGATAAACCAAACCCACCACAAACAAAAACAATAAGTAATGGAACAATGGAACTTGTAAAATTTGATAGCTCAAGTAAAACATGGGTACCAGGAACAGAATATAGTTATGAAAAAGGAACAGGTTCAAGTGATAATACAAAAAGTAAATGGGCAAATGCAAAAGTAACAATAAATAATATAGATAGCTATTTTGTATGGATACCAAGATATGCATATAGAATAATATACTTTGATTCTGCAGAAAGTAAAAAGGCATATCAAGAAGGAACACTAACAGAAACAGATGCAGTAGCAAATAAAAAAATAATAGGGTATTCAGATAGTAGAGGAATAGTAGATGCAAGTGGAAAGAAGATATCTGGAGTAACAAGTACAACAAAAACAATGGTAAGTGAAGATTACTTTATGGCACATCCAGCCTTTATAAATGATGTAAATGCAGGAGGATGGTCAAGTGAATTAACAGGAATATGGGTAGGAAAATATGAATCAGCAAGAAGTGATGCTAATGGAACAACAACAGGAAGTGCAACAACAATAAAAGTACAACCAGGACAAACAAGTTTTAGAAATACAACAATAGGAAATATGTACACATATTCAAAAGCATATTCTACTGATTTAAAAAGCCATATGTTAAAAAATAGTGAATGGGGAGCAGTAGCATATTTAACAGAAAGTACATATGGAAGAAATGGAACAGAAATAGGATTTAATACAAATTCAAGCTACTTAACAGGAGGAGGAACAGGAACAGCATATGTAGATTCAAATAAATTGCAAAGCTCTACAGGAAATGAATATGGAATATATGATTTAGGAGGAGGATCAAATGAATATGTAGCAGGTTACTACAATGGAAGTAGTGCATTATCAAATGGTTCATCATTTGCAATTAAAGGGGGACCAAGCAATGAATACTCAACAGCCTACACAGGAACAACTGCAAGTAGTGAATATAAATACGGAGATGCAACTTATGAAACAAGTGGTTGGCATTCAGATAGAGCTAGCTTTGCGTATTGGAACAACTCTTTCTTCTTTCGAGGAGGTCACTATAACTACGCTTCTTCCTCAGGTGTGTTTCTCTATAGCAGCTCCGATGGTAGCGCCAACTTCACCGCTAATGGCGTCCTCATCAACTTCTCTTTCCGTTTGGCCCTAGTAGTGTAATGGGGACTGTCATAAATTTTGTGTAAAATAAAAAATACTGTTTATGATGTTTATGATAGAATAAAAATAATATCAATTGAAGTAAACCAAATTTATTAGACAAAAAGTTTAATAAATTTGGTTTTAGTTTATGTCTAAGAATTTACATGAATTAAAATTGCAAGTAATAAAATGTTGTACAAAAAAAATTAATAAAAATAAATAACTTCTTCAATATAAAGTATATATGTTATACTAAACAGTAACTTATATTACATTTATATTACATTTTTTATTTTTTAGTTGCTTTTGA
>CALXYR010000008.1 GCA_944393025.1 uncultured Clostridia bacterium
ATATTTAGGCTTCCATCTGCTGCAATAACTCCCACTAAAGTTACATTTGGAAAATGATGTCCTTTTACTATCATTTGTGTTCCTATTAAAATATCTATATTTTCATTTCTAAATTTATCTAATATTTCTTCATGTGAATTTTTCTTTGTAACTGTATCTATGTCCATTCTTATTGTACTTGCATTTGGAAATAATTTATTAATTTCATATTCTAATTTTTGTGTTCCTGTTCCAAAATATCTTATTTGATTACTTCCACATTCTGGACATTTTGTTACTAATTTTTCTTCATATCCACAATAATGGCATTTTAATTTATTATTATTTGAGTGATATGTTAAATTGATATTGCAGTTTTTACATTTTACTGTGTAACCACAATCTCTACACATTACAAATGTTGAAAAACCTCTTCTGTTTAAATATAATATAGTCTGTTTTTTATTTTTTAAATTTTCTTCTATTTCAGTATATAATTTAGTACTTATCATTGATTTATTTCCATTTGCTAGTTCTTCTCTTAAATCAATAATTTCAATATTTGGAAGTTCTGCACTATTTGCTCTTTTTTTCAATTCTAATAACATTATTTCTTTATTTTGAGCTTTGTAATATGTATTAATATCTGGTGTTGCACTTCCTAGTATCAATGGTATGTTTTCATTTTTACAAATATATTTTGCTACTTCTCTTGCATCATATTTTGGTGTCATTTCAGATTTATATGAACCATCATGCTCTTCATCAATTATTATAATTCCTAAATTTTTTACTGGTGCAAATATTGCAGAGCGAGCACCAATTATAATTTTAGCTTTGTTATTATTTATTTTGTTCCATTCATCATATCTTTCTCCAATAGATAATTTACTATGCAAAACTGCTATATTTTCTTTTCCAAATCTTGCTATAAATCTATTTACAGTTTGTGGTGTTAAAGATATTTCTGGAACTAATAATATACTAGATTTGTGTTCTTTTAGTGCTTTTTCTATTAATTGTAAATAAATTTCTGTTTTTCCTGATCCTGTTACACCATATATTAAAAATTCTGAGAACAACATGTCATCCATTGAATCACTTATTTCCATAAAAGCATTATTTTGCTCTTGTGTTAATTGTAATTTTTCTGTTTTTTGTATGTTTTTAAATTCAAATGGATCTCTTTGTATTTTTCTTTCTACTATTTGTGTATAACCTTTTTTGCATAAAGCATTCACAATTGCTCTTGAACCATCAGCAAACATTTCTATATCTGATATTAATGAATCCCCATTTTCTATTAAAAATTTTAATACTCGTATCTGTTTTTCTGATTTAATTATTTTATTTTCAATATCATTCTCTATTTCTTCTTCATCTTTTTTCAAAGTTACAAAATTTATATTTTTTTCTTTTACTCTATTCTCAATTTTTCTTGTTGCTCCTGGTGGAAGCATTAATTTTAAGCAATCTGATATATTACAAAAATACCTTTTAGACATCCATTTAGATAAATTTATTTTATTTTCATCTAAATATTTTTCTTCTACTTTAATAATCTCTTTTACTTCATATTCACTATTTTCTTTTATATTCACTATATAGCCTTCATCTAATTGTTTCCTTTTTCCAAAATTAACTAATACTCTTGCTCCAATTAATATAAAAGGATTTTCTTCGTATTGTTGTGGAATTTTATAATCAAATACTTTATTTAAGGCTTTTGCATTACTTTGTATTATAACCTCTGCTATCATCTCATATCTCCTTGTTTTAGTAATTAACAGTATATCAAAAAAAGTATTTTTTTACAACAAAAAATACTTTCTTAATCGGTTATTTTAAAATTCTTCTTCTTTCAAATTATATTCATTATTTATAATTGTCATTATTATTTGAACTGTTTTTTCTAAATTGTTATTTTTTATAATATAATCATACATTCCTATTTTAGATTCTTCATAGTCAAATCTATTTAGTCTAAGTTGTATTTCTTTTAGACTTGGCTTATCTTCTCTACTTTCTAATCTTTTTTGTAGTTCTTCCTTTGGTACTCTTAGAAAAATTGTAACAATTTTAACATCATTTTTTAAAATTTTAAGTAAGTTTTCTACTCCATTAACTTCAATATCTTTTACAATTATTTTTCCATTATTTATTTTATCATTTAAAAGTTTTTTTGATGTTCCATAATAATGCTCATGGTGTACAGAATATTCATATAATTCACCAGAATTAATCATTTTTTCAAATTCTTGTGTAGTTACAAAGTTATATGTTACCCCTGGAACATCATTTGCTCTAGGTGCTCTATCAGTATATGATGGCAATGATTCTACATTTTCCATCCTTTTTATTAATTCTTTTTTTATTGTATCTTTTCCAGCACCTGATACTCCAGATAATAAAACTAGCATATATTCACCTTGCCTTCTGCTATTTCATTTGCAGCAAGTGTTACAGGTGATTCTTCATTTGCTTTAGTTAGTACTTCTGCTCCATTTGCAATTTGTCTTGCTCTTTTTGCTGTTATTGCTACAAGTTCAAATCTATTATCTACTTTTGTTAATAATTCCTTTACAGTTGGTTTTACCATCATTTTTCATTACCTCCAAATTATATAAAATATATTTAATTATTTTTCATCTATTGTAGATATTTCTTCTTCATCTTTTTCTAATCTTCCAGCTACTGTTTCTGGTTGAATTGAAGAAAGTACTACATGACCAGAATCCATTATTAATACAGCTCTTGTTTTTCTTCCATAGGTTGCATCTATTGCTGTTCCCTCATCTTTTGCCTCTTGAACCATTCTTTTTATTGGTGCAGATTCTGGGCTTACTATAGCTACAATTCTATTTGCCGAAACAATATTTCCAAATCCTATATTTATTAATTGCATAAGAATACCTCCTTATTTTAAACATCATCTTGATTAATCATTTCTTTTATTCCATTAACAAAATATTTTTTTCTTTCTCTTATATAAACAATTATAGATTTTAGAACATAATATATTGCTAATATATATGAAATTACTAAGACAATGCTTATATAATTTGCAGATAGCATTATATTTATATATATTAATGCTACTGTTATTATAGATATAATAATACATTCTATACCAAATATAGCTAATTTTCCACTATCTTGCTTATATGCTTTTTCTAATAAAATTATTGCTATAAATAGTATGCACATAGCAAAAACTTTTAAGTCTGTTTGATAAATATCATTTTTAATATTATAAAATCCTAATATTAAGAATATAAAATATACCATTACTGCTATTGCCATTAATATATTATGAAATACAGGTTGATTAATTTTCTTTAAATCTTCTTTTGGAATTGTTTTTTTGCTTTTAAAAATATTTTTTATTTCTTCAAATTTAATTAATTTTACAGGCTCTTTTTCTGTTTCTTCATTTTCTTTATTATCTTTTTTTTCTACTTCTTGTACTTTATTTTTAAGATCTTTTTTAGGATTTTTTTCTTTATCTTTATTATTTATATTTACTTTTTTGTTTTTAGTTTTATTTACTTTTTCATTTTTTTGGCTTTGTTTATCACTTGCAGTTTTTTTGTTTTCCTGTTTATTAGAATTACTTGAATTTTGTTTTTCTTTTATTTTTTTATTACTATTTTTTTTACTATTGTTTTCAATTATATTTTCCTTTTGTTTTACATCTTTTTTATTACTATCTTTAGTTTTATCATTTTTTTCTAAAGCGTCTTCTACTTTTTTATTATTTAATTTTGAAGAATTATCTTCAGTTTTATTTTTAGTAGATTTTGTAGTATTAGTTTTTGTAGAAGCTTTTGGTTTACCATTTGCATTTTTAGAAGTTGTACTTTTTCCATTTTTTCCTGACTTATTTACTTTTTTAGTAGTCTCATTACTAATTTTTTTACTTTTTGTTTCTTCTACTTTAATTTCTTCTTTTTTTTCAACTTTATTTTCATTTTTTACTTCACTTTTAGGCATTTTCTTTCCCCCAATATAATATTAAATTATAAGTCAAACTCATACACAATATTACTAAGCATCACTAGTCCTGCTGTTTCTGTTCTTAATATTCTTTTTCCAAGTGTTACACATTTAGCACCTGCTAATACTAATGAATCAACCTCTTTGTCAGAAAACCCACCTTCTGGGCCAACAATTATTCCAATATTCAAATTATCTTTTTTCTGTAATTTTTGTAGTTCTGCTTTAATTGTGTTTACTTTCTCATTTTCATACGCTAGTAATATAATATCATATTTTGGTATACTTTTGCAAATGTTTTCCAAATTTATTATATTTTCTACTTTAGGGATAAAATCTCTTTTACTTTGTTTTGCAGATGCCTCTGCTATTTTATTCCATCTTTCTAGTTTCTTACCTTCTGCTTTTTTGTCTATTTTAACAACACATCTTTCAAAAGCAACAGGGAAAATATTTTTTATACCTATTTCTGTTGCTTTTTGAATAATCTGTTCCATTTTATCTGCCTTAGGCAAACCTTGATATATATCAATATTTACTCTAGCTTCTGTAGTTTCTACATTTTCACTTGTTATATTGCATACAATTTTTTCTTTAGATAAATTTATAATTTTAGTAATATAACTTTTATTAGTATTTTTATTACAAATAATTATTTCTTCATTAATATTTAGTCTTAATACATTTAATATGTGATTTACATCTTCACCTATTATTTCAATTTCATTATTTTTAATTTGATTATCTTCTACAAAAAATTTATACATTTCTTCCTCCGATTATTTAATAATAATATAATAAAAATATCTTTTATGATTTTATTTTAGTCACCTCATAAAAGATATAATCTATTATACAAAATTCTTAAATTTGCTTTACATATACAATATAATCCTAAAACCAATACGATTAAGATTAGCATTTGTAAAATAATTACCTCTCCTTGCAGTATGGCATTTATCTGTATCGTAATATCCTCCTCCTCTTACAGTATATATTCCAGGGAATGAACTTGCTATACCACTAGAAAATTCTGTTGTCCATTCTTCTAAATTAGAAGCCATATCATTTATTTTACATACTTCATCCTTATTTTCGCCTGTATTTACTACATTTTCATTTATATCCACTTTCTTTTTATTTGCATAATTGCTATTACCTGCTTCTTGTATATATACTATTGCTGTATCCCATGCATAACTATTAACCAAATCACTTTTCACACTACTATTAAACCCATAAGTATTTATTGCTACTTTGGATGCATTTGTTTGTGTTATAATACTCCATAAAGTACCAGGAACATATGACATAGTATAATTCGTAATATATGTTTTCGATACTTTTGATGCTGCCTTGCAATTTATATATCTTTCTATTGTATTTTCACTTAGTGCACCACTTGCATAACTCGCCTCATATCTTCCTATATAATAGCCACCATTTTGTTTTACACTATCTATAAAACCTTTTAAATTATATGCTGTCGCATTTAATGCAACACCTTCATCATAGCTTTCTGCTCCTTCTCTATAACTTATAAGTTCTTTATAATATAAATCTATTACTACATTTCCTGATTGATCTGTATAGTTGTCTGCACTTTGAACTAGTGTCGGTTCTCCTGTAGTTGTATTAAATGTATATCTTCCTAATTTTATTTGCTCACTTGTACTTCCATCATCTTTTTTAAATGTTCCTACTGGTATCCATACATATTGACTTCCTTGCACATTTGCATCACTAGATGCACTTACATCTTCTATTACTATTCCTTGTTGTACAGTATTTCCTGAATCTGATGCAATTTTAAATCCTGCTGGAATCCATATTTCATTATTTTTTGAATCTACTACTTTTGTTTTTTCTGCAAATGCTTCCCCACCTTTTATATCTTCTACCTTTGGGTTTTCTACTGGCTTATTTTCTCCTTCATCTGCTTTCTCTGCTAATATTTCATCATATTCGTGTAACAATTTATTTCTAGACTCTTTTCCTTTCTGCGTACTTTCTGACACATCATCTCTTGCTCTTTTTGCTTGTTCTACTAGTCCATTTTCTCCAATTAGTCCTCTTATTGTTATTCCTGCAAGTATTATCATTATAATTATTGTTACCGATAAAGCTACTAATGTTATACCTTTTTCCTTTTTTAAGCTTTTTCTCATTTGGTTCTTCTCCTCCTCTTTTTTCTTTTTGTTATATTTGTAATTTTATACTATCTTTTTTTATTTTACAATACATTTTAATAATTTTCTATTTAAAATATTAGAAGACTCATTGTGTTACCAGCTAAGTCTTCTAATATTTTACAATTATCATATTATATTTAATAATTAAATACTTCTATTTTATTTTACAATTAATTTCTTTAATTGTTTTATAAGTTTTACATATATTACAAGAATTACAAATACTTATTCTATTTTCAAATATTAATTTCAGTGTATTAATAAATTCATCTTCATTGTTTATAATATGAATTTCAATTTTTCTTGGTAATAGGCTAAGTAATGTATTTAGAGCAATATCATTTGATGAAAAAGTTATATCTGATAAATATTTTGCGCTATTTATATTTTGATCTATTTTTATTATATTTTTTTCTTTATCTAATAATATTGATTCACCATTTATATATATTAAATGTAACATATCTGTTTTTGGTTCTGTTGAATTTATATATATTTTTAATAAATTTATAAATTCTTTATATTCTTTTTCTATAATATATTGATTTACAGAAAGATCCACAATATTATCTAATATTTTTATATATTCATTTGTTCTAAAATTAGCAACACCCTCTAATACAATATTTCTTTTTTCTAATATATATTTTTTTATTTCTAAAAATAGTGTTTCTCTTATTTTTTCATTTTCCTGTTTAATTAGCTCAGAACAATTTTGTAATATTATTTTTCTTTCAAATATATCAAAATAAAAATAATTAACATTTATTATTCTTTTTATTATTGTTTCTTGATAAAATTTTATTATAGTTTTTACTATTAAATCTGCAATTATATTATTAAATTTTTCTACATTATTTTCTTTATAATGTAATATAACATTTTCATATATCTTAAAAGATTTATTACAATAATATATATCAGGAATTTTAAATTTTGAAATTTCGTTTAGTAGATATTTTATTATTTTTTTATTATCTGTTTTTATGCAGTACGATTTCATTTGCTAAATTCCCCTTTCAATATTCATATAAATATTATCTACTAAATCTTTGTTAGCTATACATATTTTATTCTATTTTTTTATATATGTGCTTGTAATTTTATTTAATCCATATTTTATCAATTCCTCCTTCTAAATTATATACTTCGTTGTAGCCCAAATCTTCTAGTATTTTTTTTGCTTTCTTGCTTCTACTTCCACTAGAACAATATAATATTACTTTGCTTGATTTATTTTTTACTACTTTTTCAATTTCTTTTTCTATATTATATAAGGAAATATTTATGGCTCCATCTAAATGCCCTTCTTCATATTCTTGTTTGCTTCTAACATCTATTAAATATACATTATTTTTCTTCATAAATATTTTCAAATCACTATATGAAATATCTTTATTTTCTATACTTCTATAAAATATTTTTTCTATTATATTTATCATTTAAATTCATTCCCTTCTTCATTTACTTTATTACCTAATTATAACTAAAAGAAAAAATACATTATTAATATATAATATTAATAATGTATTTTTTTGCTATTAATTATTAACTAATTTCTTTTCATTTATAAGTCCTAAAATAGTTATTTCTACAATCAATAATAATAAAGCTAACGGAACAATTAATTGATTAATTTGATATCTTGTTATTGCTATTATGCTTATTAATAACATTTCTAACGCTATTATAGATATAAGATATGTAAAAATAATTTTTACAGTACCTAACTTTTTATATCTTATTCCAACATATACAAATAAGATAATCATGCTTATTGCTATAGGTATGATGTATGGTAAAATTATGCTAGATAATTTTACTTTTGGGTTATGCATTATTTCAATATTTTCTTCTTTTAATTCTAACCCATATTTTTCATTTAGTTTTTGTGTTAATTCTTTTATTTTAGTATTTAGTTCTTCTTCAGTTCTATTATCTTTTAATATAATAGTAAACTCATCTTTAAATATTTCAACATCTTTAATTATAAATCTTTCATTTTGAAATACCTGTTGTACTATTTGTTTTATATCTGTATCTTCAAAAGTTTTATTTAAATATACATTTAACTGAACATTTTTACTATATATTATATCCGCTTTTAATCCAATTGTTGCAATAATTACTATACCAGCAAGTATTATACATATTAAAACTGCAAGTATTACTTTTTTCATATTTAATATCATTCCTTTCTTAATGTACAAATTTGATTTTTAACCATATTTCACTTAAATTCAAATTTTTTTACCAATTCACATACTAATACTATTTATTTATACTATTTAAAAATAATAATCTTGTTATACTAATATTATATAACGCAATAATAAATATTCCCCAGAATATCATTGTTCCAAAACTAAATGCTGGAAGCCATGTAACAAAACATAATACTATTCCAATTATTAAACTTGGTACTAAAACTAATAGCATTGATAACATAGATTTATTATATGCAATTTTATATTCATTTTCATCTTTTGGCATATTTTTTAATGTTTGTAATATATATACTAATAAAATATAATTTAATATAATTGAAATTAGTATTCCACTTATTCCTTCTAAAGTAATTGTTAAATTAAATATTCTTACAGCTATTAATAATACATCTATATAACCTATAAATGATATTGTTGCAAATAATCCTAATTTTTTGTATTTTATAATTAAAACAATTAAGCTCAATAATATTATTACTGATAGTGTAATAACTGGTATTTTTATATTTTCAAAACTCATAATTGTTTTTTCAAATCTATTTTGTTGTGTTTCATAATGTAATGGTAATGGTCCATTATTTATTAAAATTGCAATATATGTTGCTCTATTTAAATTAGCATTTATTGTATTAACATCTGTACTTGTTCCGAAAGGTATTTTTAATATTCCATTATTTATTTCTGTATTAAATGTTGTTTCATATAATGTAGAATCATCTAACTTTACTACAATATTTTTATCAACTGTATTTCCTTCTTCATCTGTTGTAGAAATATATGTATTTGAAATTTCTTTTAGTTTTTCTACTGAATCCTTGTTGAATTCAAGATCTAAATATACTGCTGTTCCAGATGTAGTTGAAGCATATGAAGCTTGTACTTTTTTTAAGTTTGAACTATCTAATAAAACTTCTTTTGTTTCTTTATCTTCTATTGTTAATTTTCCTGTTGAATATATGAACTGTGATGCTATATCTGTTAAATTATCTTCTGATAATTGTACAATAATTCTTCCATCATTTTCGTTTAATCTAATCATATATTCTGATATTTTTAATTCATTTAATCTTTCTTCAATTATTTCTTTAGTTTTTAAATAATTTTCTTTAGTCAAATTTTCTTCATTATTTATTGGAACTTCCTTACTTGTCCCATCTTTTTGCTCTGTATCTACAATATTTCCATCTTTATCATAATATATAGTTTCTTTTTCTTTGCTTACATCTGTAATAATTATTCTGCCTCCAGCTAAATCCATCCCAAATTTATATTCTGGAAGTATATTTTTCATATATTTTCCATTTTGTACAAATATACCACCAAAAGATATAATTGATATTAATATAATTAATAATATTATTAATATAAGTTTTAATTTTCTCTCCATTTTTTTATTCCTTTCTAATTTTATATTTTATAATAATTTTGTATCATTTATAATTAATTCAAACCATATTCCTAGATATTTGGCTGCATGCTTACTCATCATTGTTCTGTCCATAAATATTTCAAAATAATCTAAAACTGGTGATATTTTTGTATCTATAGTTAAATTTAAAGTTGCTTTTTTTTCTTCTTTACTTATTGTAAAATCTGCATTTGTAACAGCATAGTTTACTTTATCATGTTTATCAAATGTAGAAATATTTTTGTTTACCACTCTAGATCTATGAACATCAGATTTATCTGCTAGTATTAATGCTGCTGAAATATCACTTACAGCTGTACCAGTTTGTTCATCATGATTTCCTATTGCCATCATGATTTCTGTCCTTTTCTCTGTATCTAATCCCATTCCCTTTAGAATTTGATAAGCAAGTATTGCACCTGTATGAGCATGATCTACTCTGTTCACACAATTTCCTATATCATGCAAATATCCTGCAATTCTTGCAAGTTCTATTCTCTCCTTTGGATAACCTAAAGTATGTAAAACTTCTGCTGCTCTATTTGCAACCATAGTTACATGTCTTACAGAGTGTTCTGTATATCCTAATGCATTTAGTTGTTTTTGTGATCCTTCAACTAATGCTTTAACTTCAACATTATTTTTAACATCTTCAAAAGTTAACATATTTCCTCCATTGCTAAATTTAATACTATATGATTTTATATTAAAAATACAAAAATATCAACTGTTTTAGGTAAATTTTATTAAATATTATTCACTTTATATTAATACCAATAATTCCTCCTATCATACCTGTTATGATTGATACGATTATCATTATAATTGATTCTAAATCTATGCTAAAGTTAGATAACCATATACTAGAAATTATGTAAATACTTAATATGTATATAAATCCTACAATCCCACCATTTAACATTCCCTGTTTTTTTAATTTCATACTACTTATGAAGCTTCCTATTAATAAACTTATTCCTGTAATAGTTATTACTACTGGTTTAATAGTATTTTCAGAAGTAGATGTATAAGTTAGTATTACAGCATAAATAGTTAGTAATAATATTGATATAACTATTGATATTATTACTCCTTTTAGTATTTTTATAATATTTTTTTCTTTTGAAATATCTTCGATTTTCTTTTTAGAAGTTATATCACTTAGATTCATAATCAATTTCTCCTTATATATTTTTTATTATATATTCTATGCACGCAAAAATACCAATATTCATATTGAACATTGGTATTTTATACATTTTAATTTATTGTCGTACTTTCTAATTGATATTGCTGAGTAGTCTCTCCATTTGTAATATTTTGTGGTTCTTGAATATTAGTATTATTTTCAGTATTATTTATCACAGTATTATCTACTGTAGTATTTGTTTCATTTAAAATATTATTAGAATTTTCTAAATTTTCTTCTTTCTTTAATATTTTTTCTTCAAAATATTCTTCTACATTATATGTTTCTATTTTATCAACAATTTTTCCATCTTCTTGTACCTTTAATGTAAAATTCATATAATATTCTTCTACTCCAGATACTGTCTGTGAATATACAGAATCAAGTATCATTGGTACATATTGTTCTCCACTAGAACTTACTATTGAATATTTTTTTTCTTTTCCTAATACTATTGATTCATATTTTGGAATAATTAGAACATTATTACCTGTTTTTCCTGATTGTGTTCCAACCGTACAACCTATTTCATCATATTCTACTGGAATAATTATTTTTCCATTTACATCAAATATACCCCATTTTTTATTTTGCATTACAGGTATACACTTACCAAATAATACATATGGGCTTTCTATTCCATTTGAACTATATTTATTTTGATCTACACCTATTTTATCATATTCTAGATGTATTACTATATTTCCATTTTCATTAATTACTCCATATTTTTTATTGTTGGAAACAACATAATAATTTAATTGAGTACTAATTTGTTTTATTTCGTCATAACTTGGTTTTATTTTTGTTTCACCCTTTACAGAAAGGATTCCCATTTTACCTTCTTCTGTGGTTACTGTAAATTCTTGACTATCTTCTTTAAATATGATATTAGAATATTTTGTTCCTATAATTTCATTTCCTTCTGCATCATATACACCATATTTTCCCTCTTCATTTAATACTACAATTAGACTGTATCTTAAAGCTTTTTTATTATTAAAATTAGCTTTTTCATCTACAACAACTGCATTTGGAAATTGACCAATATAATGTGTTGTTAAATAATCTAATGATAATACTGATATTTTATTATTATTTTTATTATAATTTATTAAGGTATTAGTCCCTATTTCTATTCCTTCTTTTGTAACATATAGTTCACCATCTATAAGTTTTACTGGTTTTTCTAATTCGAAATATTCATAATCTTCATTATTAGTTACTTTTTTATAAATAGTACTAGAATTTAATATATAAGAAGCATTTTCATAAGTATTGCTTATATAACATTTAGTTGTATTTTCTGAATATCTATCTTTATATTCAGAATTATGTGTTTCGTATCCCATTAATGTAGCAAATTTTTTAATATTTACATATATATCATCTTCTTCAAATACAAATAAAGTTTTGTCCAAACTTTTATTTTTATTGTCAATAGTAAATTTCATTGTATTTTTTTGTACATCTTCAATCATATATAAAAGTATTCCAGAAATAATTAATAAAATTACAATTATTACTGATATAATTATCATTATTTTTTTTGTATTCTTATTTTTCTTAATTGCTTCCTCATTTTCAAATAAATTCATAATATTCCCCCTTATTCATTTGTGTAGCCATATTTTTTATAAAATTCATCTCTGAAATTTAATAAATTATCATTCTCTATTTCTATTCTAACCTTTTCCATTAATTTAGTCAAGAAGTTTATATTATGAATTGACAACAATCTTACTCCTAATATCTCATTTGTTTTAACTAAATGACGGATATATGCTCTTGTGTAATTTTTGCAAGTATAGCAATCACATTCTGGGTCAAGTGGACCGAAAATCTTTTTCGTATGTAGCATTTCTTACAACTACTTTTCCATTCCATGTCATTGCAGTACCATTTCTTGCAATTCTTGTTGGTAATACACAATCACACATATCAATTCCAGCTAAAGCTGATTCTATTAAATAATCTGGTGTACCAACTCCCATTAAATAACGAGGTTTATTTTCTGGCATAAGTGGTGCCGTATAATATAACATTTTTAAAAATTCTTCTTTAGGTTCCCCTACGCTTATTCCTCCTATTGCATATCCTGGTAAATCTAATTCAATTAAATCTTTTGCACTTTTCTCTCTTAAGTCTTCATAAAATCCACCTTGTATAATTCCAAATAATGCTTGATTTTCTGTTGTATGTGCCTGTTTACATCTTTTTGCCCATCTTGTAGTTCTTTCCATAGATTGTTTAGTATATTCATAGCTTGCAGGATATTTAACACATTCATCAAAAGCCATTATTATATCTGCACCTAAATCTTCTTCGGTTTTCATAACACTTTCTGGTGTAAAAAAGTGTCTACTACCATCCAAATGTGATTTAAACTCTACTCCTTCTTCTGTAATTTTCCTAAGTGGTCCTAAGCTAAAAACTTGAAATCCACCACTATCTGTAAGAATTGGTCTATCCCACTTCATAAAGCCATGAAGTCCTCCTGCAGACTTTACCAATTCTTGTCCAGGTCTTAAATATAAATGATATGTATTTGATAAAATAATTTGAGCCCCTATCTCCTTTAATTCTTCCGGTGTCATAGACTTTACAGTTGCCTGTGTCCCAACTGGCATAAATACTGGTGTTTGAATATCTCCATGTGGTGTATGCACAATTCCCCTTCTAGCCCCTGAATTTTTGTCTATGTGTAATAATTCATAAGTTACTGCTGGTTTCATTTTTCCTCCTTTTTTATTTGTGAGTAAGCCTGTCCCAAAAACGAACTTTATTTCGTTTTTAGACCTGTCCCCAAAACGAACATTGCATCTCCAAAGCTGAAGAATCTATATTTTTCTTTTACTGCTTCATCATATGCTTTTAATATATATTCTTTTCCTGCTAAGGCTGATACTAGCATTAATAAAGTAGATTGTGGTAAATGGAAATTGGTTATTAATCCGTCTAAGCATTTAAATTTATAGCCTGGATATATGAATATTTTTGTATCTCCTTCTGCTTCTTTTACTAATCCATTTTCATCAGCTATTGTTTCTAATACTCTGCATGATGTTGTTCCTACTGCAATTACTTTTTTTCCATTTTTCTTTGTTTCATTTATTTTATCTGCATCTTCCTTTTTGATGTAAAAGTGTTCACTATGCATATTATGATCTTCTACTTTTTCTTCTTTTACTGGTCTAAATGTTCCAATTCCAACATGAAGTGTTACATTTGCTATTTTTACGCCCTTTTCTTCTATTTTCTTTAATAGTTCTGGAGTAAAGTGCAATCCTGCTGTTGGTGCTGCTGCCGAACCTTCATATTTAGCATATACAGTTTGATATCTATCTTTTTCTTTTAATTCTTCATGTATATATGGTGGAAGTGGCATAAGGCCTATTTTGTCAAGTATCTCATTAAATATACCTTTATATTCAAATTTGACTTTTCTAGTTCCTCCTGGTAATGTATCTATAATTTCTGCTTTTAATAGACCATTTCCAAATACAACTTTTGCACCTTTATGTAGTTTATTCCCAGGTCTTACTATAGATTCCCAAATATCTCCTTCGATATTATTTAATAGTAAAAATTCTACATTTGCTCCAGTTTCCTTTTTACCATATATACGGGCTGGTATAACTTTTGTATTATTTCTAACTAAACAATCTCCTGGCTCTAAATAATCTATAATATCTTTAAAAATTTTATGTTCTATTGTTTGTTTTTTTGTTTCTAGTACCATTAATCTTGATTCATCTCTTTTTTTTATTGGAATCTGTGCAATTAATTCTTCAGGTAAATTATAATTAAATTCTGAGACTTGCATAACATATTACCCCTTGTATCATCATTTTTTATTAAATAATCTTACTATTCTTTTTATTATACTATTAATTTCTTCAATTACATTTTCTGGTTCATTAAAATAATCTAATTCTACAGAATATTTGAAATTATCTTCATGAATTGGCTTTGATTTATATGCAAATTCTGTAAGGCCTTTATTTTCTCCTCCATTTATTGAATTTTGCATATAATCTTCATACCACTCCTTTAATCCATCTGAACCATCTTCAGTATATCCATATTTTTCATAGTCATGAAGTGCTATTATATTATTACCATTTTCTATTTCATTTCGTTCAAGTGTGTGTAAAAATTCATGTAAAAACACTTCTTCTGGAAATTCATTATAACTTGAATATTTATATATTTTACTATTTCTATCATCTGGTAACCTTATATTTGAAAAACCTATTTGATTATATCTCATAGAACCGCAGTCCTATCCAGTTTTCTACTAAAATCTCATCGCTTTTGCTTAAGTCCCCTAATCTGACTGCAACAAATATGTAATCATATTCATCTTTCTCTATATATTTTTTTATCAAATCATCCACATCTTGAGGAGCAACAAAATATTCATTTTCTTCATCATATGACAATGTAGTTAATGGCTCTTTAATTTCTATTATGTCATATGTAATTGTCATTTTATTTCCACTCATTTCAACTATTGAATCTTCTAATCTTCGCATATTTTTCTTAATTGTATTCACATCATCATCAAGCATTTTTAAATTAACTTTTTTTCCTTCTTTATTTCCCTTATCTAGAGTTACATTAATTTCATCTATAATAAAGCATGCCATATTCCAGTTTTTATCATAATCCAAACTACCTGCTTCTATTTTAAAATCTGAAAACCATGCTGTACCTTTACTATATTCTTCATAACCTCCAAGTCTAAATCCTATTTCTACTTCTTTTCTACTATTAGAATTAAACATTAATGTAAGTTCTGTCCAGTCATTAGTTCCTGTAATTGCACTAGAACATTCTGTTGAATTATTAATTGAAATTTGTGCTCCACCTGTATATTTTCCCTCTTGATTTTCTACATTCTCGGTTTTTACCATACATGTTACTTTATATGCAGTATTAGGTTCTACCATTATTTTTTTATAAAACATTGCATCATTGTATGTTTTATTTTCTATTTTGTAACTATTCATATTTGAATATTTTTCTTTTGTATCTCTTGTGAAGGAAGTTTTTCCTTCTTCTCTAATTCCTTTCATATAATCATAAAAATTATATTTTGAATATACTACTACTCCTATCGTAATAACAATAATAATTATTATTAAGTTAATAATATTTTTAATACCAAATCTCTTTTTATTTTCCATGATTATTAATATTCCTTTCAAATATTATTGTCTAAATTGTTGTATAGCAAAAAATCTAATTTTTTGCTATATAACAAGAAAAAATATTTTTCTTTTGTAATGTTTTTAATTTATAGTTATTCAATATTTTCACTACATCTATGGCATATTGTAGGATGTTCTTTATTTTCTCCTACTGTCTCAGAATACATCCAACATCTTTCACATTTTTTGCCTGATGCTTGTTCTACCTTTACTCCTATTTTTACTTCATCTTTTCTAGCATTTTCCATTACATTTACTTTAGATACTATAAATACTGTTTTTAGAAGTTCTAAATTTTCTTTTATAAACTCATATTGCTTTTCTTCTGCATACATTGTAACTTTTGCATTTAAAGAATGTCCTATCATCTTCTCTGTTCTTGCATTTTCTAGTTCTTTTGATACTATATCTTTAAGTTTAATTATTTTATTCCATTTTTCTGTCACTTCTTCATTATCATATTTTTCATTTACTATTGGAAAATCTGTAAGCATTACACTTTCTACATTTTCTTCTTTTGAATGTTGCATTGCTTTCCATATTTCTTCTGCTGTAAATGAAATAATTGGTGCTAAAATTTTTACTAAGCTGTCTAATATAATATACATTGTAGTTTGAGCCGATTTTCTTTCTAAAGAGTCCTTTTTACTTGTATACAATCTATCTTTTATTATATCTAAATAGAAATTACTCATATCTGTTACACAAAATTGATTTATATCATGGTAGCATCCACTAAAATTATAGTTGTCATAATTTTCTGTACAATTTCTTACTAATTTGTTTAATCTTGTTAATGCCCATTTATCTATTTCTTGTAATTCATCATATTTTACTGGTTCATCTGGATTATAATCATAAGTATTTCCAAGTATATATCTTGCTGTATTTCTTATTTTTCTATATACTTCTGAAATCTGTTTTAATATATCCTCTGATAGACTTACTTCTGTTGTATAATCTGAAGATAATGCCCATAATCTTAATATATCTGCTCCATATTTATCTGCTACATCACCAGGTGCTACTCCATTTCCTAAGCTCTTTGACATTTTTCTTCCTTGACCATCTGTAACAAAACCATGTGTTAAAACTTGTTTATATGGTGCTATTCCATTACAAGCAACACTTGTTAACAAAGATGATTGGAACCATCCTCTATATTGATCATTTCCCTCTAAATATAAATCTGCTGGATATTTTATACCTCTTTCCACTAATACACTTTGGTGTGTAGATCCTGAATCAAACCATACATCCATTATGTCAGTTTCTTTTTTGAAGTGAGTATGGCCACACTTACTACATTTTGCATTTTCTGGCATTAATTGTTGTTCTGACATATCATACCAAGCATTAGAGCCTTCTTTTCTAAATATTTCTTGAATTTTCTTTATAGATTCTTCTGTTACATAAGGTTCTTTACACTTTTCACAATAAAATATTGGAAGTGGTACTCCCCATGTACGCTGTCTTGAAATACACCAATCATTTCTTTCTCTTATCATACTTGAAATTCTTTCTTCTCCCCATACTGGTATCCATTTAACTGTTTTTATTGCTTCTAATGCTTCTTTTCTAAATCCATCTACTGATGCAAACCATTGATCTGTTGCTCTATATATTACTGGTTTCTTACATCTCCAACAATGTGGATATGAGTGACTTATTTGTGTTTCTTTTAATAAATATCCATTTTCTTCAAGCCATTTTGTTATTTCTTTATTAGATTTAGCATAATACATTCCTTCAAAAGGACCAGCTCCTTCTGTTTGATGTCCTTTTTCATCTACTGTAACTACTATTCCTAAATTATTTTTTAATCCTGCTAAATAGTCTTCTTTACCATATCCAGGTGCTGTATGAACTGCACCTGTTCCTTCTGTTAATTGTACATCTACCGTATCTTCACTTCCCATAATTACTAAAGAATCCCTATTCAAAAACGGATGTTTACAAATTACACCTTCTAATTCTTTTCCTTTTAATTTTTGTATTTCTTCATATTCACTTATTTCTGCTATTTCCATAACTTTTTTTACTAATTCAGTTGCTATTATGTATTTTTCATTATTTGCTTCTACTATGCTATAATCAAAATCTTCTCCAAGTGAAATACCTAAATTGCCTGGAAGTGTCCATGGTGTAGTAGTCCATATAACTATAAAAGTATTTTGCTTATCAAATTTACCTTTAGAATCCTTTACAGGAAATTTTACATATATTGATGAACCTTTTACATCTTTATATTCTATTTCAGCCTCTGCTAATGCTGTTTCACAATCTGTACACCAATATACAGGTTTTAATCCTTTATATATATATCCTTTTTTATACATATCGCCAAATACGCCAATTTGTCTTGCTTCCATTTTTGGATCATAAGTAACATATGGATTTTTCCAATCTCCTAAAACACCTAATCTCTTAAATCCTTCAGTTTGAATTTCTTTATATTTGCTTGTAAACTCTTTACAGGTATTTCTAAATTTAGTTACAGGTATTTTATTTCTATCTAACCCTAATTTTTCTATAGCTTTTTTCTCTGTTGGCATACCATGTGTATCATATCCTGGTATATATGGTGAATAATATCCTTTCAATGATTTATATCTAACTATTGCATCTTTTAATATTTTATTTAAAGCATGTCCTGCATGAATCTCTCCATTAGCATAAGGAGGCCCATCATGTAATACAAAACTCTCATGTCCTTCATTTTTCTTTAATATCTTTTCATATAAACCATTATTAAAAATATTTTTTAGCACTTCTGGCTCTTTTTCTGGTAAACTTGCTCTCATAGGAAAATTTGTGCTCGGCAAATTTAAAGTTTTTCCATAATCAATTTTTTCTTCACTCATTTTTATTCCCCCTAAATATATTTTTTACAATTTCACACAAAAAAGCTATTTCATTTTTAGGACGAAATAGCTTTTTTGTTTCCGCGGTACCACCTATATTAAAAGAATATTTATACACTCAAAATACTAATTTTAAGTTTTTCTTTTCACTCAAATTACTTTTAACGCAAGTATACGACTTTTTCTACTAGATAAAAATTTAATAATCTTTAATTCTTATTTTTCAAAAAAGCAACTAAAAGGTGATAATAAATATACTCTTATTTACCAAATCTCAGCTACTTTGGCTCTCTGTAAAATTTAAATATATTCATCCTGTCCTTTATTATTGTATTTTCTTTTTTACAAAAATATATTATCACAAATTTCCAAAAAAATCAAGTTTTTTTTCGTTTTAGGGACAGGTCTCCCAGCGAACTTTTTTTCGTTTTGGGGACAGGTCTTACAATAAAAGAAAATTGTAAGGCCTGTCCCCAAAACGAATAAAAGTTCGCTGGGAGACCTGTCCCTAAAACGAATTTTTTTTTTATTGTATTTTTTGTGTTAAAACTATATATATAAATTTTTATTGTTAGGAGATTTTATATGACAAGTTTTACTTTAAAGATAATTGCACTTATTACTATGTTTTTAGATCATTTTGGCTATGCATTTATTGGTGAATTTAGTTTTTTTAATGTTCTTGGCAGAATTGCATTCCCTATTTTTGCTTTTCAAATTAGTGAAGGCTTTTTACATACCAAAAATTTCAAAAAATATCTTGCTAGATTGGGAGTTTTTGCTTTAATATCACAAATTCCTTTTTCTTTATATTATTTTAAATTTATAAATTCTAAGACTCTAACATTAAATATATTTTTCACTTTATTTTTAGGTCTTTTAGCAATATTTGTTTATGATTATATATTTTCTCTTTTAAAGAAGAATACTAAAATATCAAATAAATTATCATTTAGTCTTATTTGTAAATTTAGTGCACTTTTTATAGTTTTACTTATTGCTTATTTAGCTGAACTACTTAATACTGATTATGGTTTTTGGGGTGTTTTAGTAATATTCTCTTTTTATATATTTAAAAAGAATAAATTATATTATGCCATTGCTTTTTTTCTACTATGTATAATAAAATATTTACCATTATTTATAAAAAGTAATTATAATATTGTATATCTAATTCTATTTTTATTTACTTTTTTGCCCATATTATTTATTAATTTTTATAATGGAAAACAAGGTTATAAGATTAAATATTTATTATATATCTTTTACCCACTACACCTTTTTATTTTATATTATTTATTTTAATAAAACTTAATTAATTATTGTTAAAATATTTTTCTACTTTTTTAATTTAAATATTAGACATAAAATTAACCAAAATTATTGAACTTATTTTTAATAATTTTGGTTAATTTTAAATTTATTATTTTTTTAATTCTTCTATTGTTCTTTTTAATTGTGTATCATTTTCCTGTGTCAATTCTTCAATATCTTTTGGTAATTCAACTACAATATTTGGCTCTATACCAATTTTATTTATTTTATCTCTATTTGGTGTACAATATTCTTCAGTTGTCATTTTTAATCCGCTTCCATCTGATAGTCTAATTAATGTTTGTATAACACCTTTTCCATAAGTTTTAGTACCTATTATTGTTGCTTTATTATTATCTTTTAAAGCACCAGCAAATATTTCTGAAGCACTTGCTGAATACTCATTTACTAGCACTACTATTGGCATATTGATAATTGGATTTTCTTCTGATTTTATAATTTCTTCTTTACCATTTTTATCTGTTTCTATTAAAAGAGTACTGTCTTTTTCACATATCATTTCTAGCATATTTATTGCTTCATCTACTACTCCGCCACCATTCCCTCTTATATCTATTATTAATGAAGTAGCACCTTTTTCTTTTAATCTTTCATAATTTTCTCTAAATTCTTCTGATGTACCTCCATCAAAATCTAAAACTTGAATATAACCAATGTTATCTTCTAACATTTCACTATTTATATGACTTACTTCTATCCTTTTTCTTTCTATTTCAATTTCTAATATCTCTTTTTCTCTTTTCACTTCTAATTTAACTTTTGTTCCTTCTTCACCCTTTATAGCATTTGCAAGTTCTTCTACATTTTCTGATGTTATCTCTTCTCCATCTACTTTCAAAATTCTATCATCTTTTTTTAAACCTGCTTCTAAAGCTGGAGAATCTTTCATAACATCTACAACATCTATATATCCTTCTTCATAATTTACAATCATATATATGCCTATTCCAACATAATTTCCCATAGCTGTCTCATATTCTTCTTGCATTTCATCTGGTGTATAATACTCAGTATATTCATCTCCCACTCCTGCAACATATCCTTTTATTGCTGTTTCTATCATTGTTTTATCATCAAGTTCTCCTATGTATTCATCTTCCAACATTGTCCTAATATATGCAAGTGTTGTTTCTATTCCTGTTACCCCATCTCCTTGTGCTATTTTTTCAATGCTCGTTTTAGAAGTTAATGTTTCTGTAACTACAACTGCTGTCAATAAAGATGATAATAAAGCCACAATTATAACAAGCATAACTATTCTATAGATTCTTTGCGCTTTTCCTGTACTCATTTATTTATCATATCCTTTCTTAGTTTATATTATAAAATTATATTCTATAATATTTAATTAATTACTAGATAAAACTATTTATATGAGATTGCCAATATGGCAATCTCATTAATTTAATAAGAAAATTCTAATATATAATATTTTATGTATTTGGCTCTTTAACATAATTTAATGGATTAACACAGTAACCATTTAATCTTACTTCAAAATGTAAATGTGGACCTGTTGAGTTTCCAGTTGAACCAACTTCCATTATAGTTTCACCTTGTTTTACTTCTTTATGTAATGTAGTTAATATTTTATTTCCATGTCCATATAGTGTACTTACTCCATCACCATGATTTATTATTACGCAATTTCCATAACCACCAAGCCAACCTGCATAACTAACCACTCCATCTTTTGCAGCTACTACTGGAGAGCCCGTAGGAGTGTTTCCAATATCAATACCCGAATGTGATTTTACTACTCCTTGTATTGGATGTTCTCTAATTCCGTAATATGATGTTATTGCTGTTCCACTAATTGCAACTGGCCATAACATTTCTCCACCAGTGTATTGAATATTTGAATCAATTCCATTTGTAGCTAAAATTATTTGTTCTTGTATTCTTGATTGTTCTAATTTATATTCTGAAATTTGTTGTTGTAATATTTTTTCTCCTTTTGACAATTTTTCTACATAAGTATTTTGTAATGTTTTCATATTATTTAAAACTACAGTTGTTTGTTCATTTTTTGCTTTAATAATTCTTATCTCAGCTTGTTCATTTTCTAATTTCTGTTTAGTTATTTCTATATTATTTTTTTCTTCTTCAACTTGTTTTATTAAAATACCATCATATTCTGCTACTTCTTGTATTATATAATATCTAGAAAGAAATTCTGTTATATTTTTAGATTTTAATAATACATCTAAATATTGAGTATCTCCTGATTCATATATTGCTACTAGTCTTTTAGCTAACATATCACTTTTTTCTTCATAACTTTGTGAAGCTATTTCTAACTTCTTTGTTGATTCATCTATTGAGTCTTGAAGTTTTTCCATTTTATCTCCAAGCTCTTTTATTTCTTTTTCATATTCTATAATTTTATCTTCTGTTTCTTGCACTTTAATCATTGTATCTGATAATTCATCTTGAACATATTCTAATTTTGTATTTGTTTCTTCTATTTTACTATCTAATTCTTCTTTTTGTTTTTCCAGTTCTGTTGTTTGTTCTACTATCTCATTTGTTTCATCATTCGTTATATCATTTATTGTAAGGTTCTGAGCAAATACAAAATTACAAAAATATTGAAACATTATAATAATAATTATTATAGATAAAATCTTTTTTTTCATATTTGCTTTCCTTTCTTAAATATTTTTATAATGAGTACAATTGTGGGTGTGATGTATATTGAAGTGGATCAACTCTGCAATCCAAACTTAATCCTCCTATATATACTTCAAAATGTAAATGTGGACCTGTTGAAATTCCTGTATTTCCTGATACTGCTATTTGTTCTCCTCTTGATACAATATCTCCTGCACTAACATTAAAAGAACTTAAATGTGCATATGCTGTATAATATCCATTTCCATGATCAATTTCTATATAATTTCCATATCCACTCATCCATCCTGCACTAACAATTCTTCCATTTGCTGCTGAATATACTGGTGCATATGATACAGGGATATCAATTGCCCCATGATTAGAAGATGCTCCAGAAGTTGGTGATGGTCTTTTTCCAAAATATGATGATATATAATTATAATATGGTGTACTTGATGATACTGGCCATCCTAATACGCCTTCAAAGCTTCCATTATATTGATAATTATTATCATTTTGTGCACTTTGTCTTTTAGCTTCTTCTATTTGTTCTTCAAATTCATCGATTTGTGCTTGTAGTTCTTTTTCTTCTGCTGACAAATCACTTACCTTTGACTGTTTAGAAGCTTTTGCCTCTTGAAGACTTTCATTTTTCTTTTCAACTTCTTTTTTAGATTCATTTATTTCTTTTTTTTCTTTTTCTAATTCATCTTTCTTTTCTTCAGATTCTTCTTGTTTTGTTATTATAGCATCTATAACTGTTTGATCAGCTTCTGCTATCTCCTCAATTCTATAATAATTAGAAATCAAATTAGATATATTGTCAGATGCTAAAAGCACATCTAAATATGTAGTTTGTCCAGCCTCATACATCGCAACTAATCTTTTTATTAATAAATCTTTTTTTGATTCTATTTCAGATTTTAATTCTTTTATTTCTTTTTCTTTTTTCTCAATAGAATTTTCCAAAGACTCTATCTTATTATTTAATTTTTCTATTTCTCTTTCATATTTTGATATATTTACATTAAGTTCACTTATTTCATCTAAAATAGTGTTTTTTTCTTCTGTAACTTCTTCTTTTTGTTCTTCTACTTTATCTTTTTCATCTTGCAATTCTGAGACACTTGCTGCAATAACTTTTGTTGTTCCTATACACAATAAAATTAATATTAAAATTATTGAAATTGATTTTTTTATCATAAGAATTTTCTCCTTTTACTATACTTCTAAATATTTTTTCATTGATATTGCACTACCTATTGCACCAATTCCAATTCCCATTATTATATATACTGTAAATAACATTGAAATCATATCTGAAAATGTTAATAAACCATATCCTATAGTTGCCATAGTTCCGCTTGTAATAATCTTGTCAGCTACAAAATTATATGTAAATCCTAATATTACTACTGAAATAATAGCTGAAATAATTCCTATTATAATACCTTCAACCATAAATGGCCATCTTATAAAACCATTTGTTGCACCAACATATTTCATAATCGATATTTCTTTTCTTCTTGCGTGAACTGTAAGTTTTATAGTATTTGCTATAATAAATATTGATATAAGTATTAATAATACTAAAATAACTCCTGTTGCTGTTCTAATACCATTTGCAATGTCTATAAGTTTATTTATTGTATCACTTCCAATTTCCACTCTAGCTACATTTTCAAAACTTTCCACTTGTTTTTGTACTTCACTACTTTTAGTTAAATCAGTTAAAGTTATTTTATATGATGCTTTAAATGGATTATCTTCTCCAGAATATGGATCAAGAAGTGCTGAATTTTCTCCAAGCCATGATTTCATAATGTTTAAAGCTTGTTCTTGTGATACATACTCTACAGTATTTACATATTGAATAGATTTAATTTTTACTTCTAATTCTTTTTCTTGTTCTTGTGTAGCTTCTGGATTTATAAAAATTTGCATAGCTTGATTTGTTTGTACTTGTTCTATTATATAATTAACATTTTCACCAATTAAAAAGAAAATACCAAATATAAACATTGTTGCACACATAATAATTAGTGATGCTGCAGTTGATTTTTTGTTTTTAAAAAAATTTCTAAATCCTTCACCTATTAAATAACCAAAAATACTATATTTCACTATTATACCCACCTTTTTTATCATCTCTTATTATATTGCCTTTTTCAATTTGAATAACTCTTTTTTTCATTTTGTCAACTATATCTTTAGCATGTGTTGCAACAACTACTGTTGTTCCTCTTCCATTTATATCATTTAATAAATTCATAATTTCCCATGCAGTATCTGGATCTAAATTTCCTGTAGGCTCATCTGCAATTATCATAGATGGATTATTTACTAGTGCTC
>CALXYR010000009.1 GCA_944393025.1 uncultured Clostridia bacterium
TACAATAAAAACTGATCAAGATGATTTAATTTCAATAGGAACAATAGGATTAATAAAAGGTATAAATAGTTTTGAATCTTCAAAAGGTGTTAGACTTGCAACTTATGTAGCAAGATGCATAGATAATGAAATTTTGATGTATTTAAGAAGTGCAAAAAAACTAAATGCAGAAGTATATTTAGAAGATCCAATAGGAAAAGATAAAGATGATAATACTGTAACATTACAAGAAGTTTTAGAAAATGATGAAAGAAGTATAGAAGAAATAGTAGATTTAAAATTTAAAATAAAAAAATTATATAATAAAATGAAAGAAGTTTTAAAAGAAAGAGAAAAAACTATTATAGAATTAAGATTTGGACTAAATGGAGTAAAGCCAAAAACACAACATGAAATTGCAGAAGAGATGGGAATATCTCGTTCCTATGTATAGCAACATATTTATGACTAATAAAATTATTATTCTATAATTAAATCTTAGTATTTAAATAAATAATTTCATATATTTTAATCAATATAATTGATAGATATGGTAATATTATATATTTTTCAAAAAAGTGTGATATATAATTGACTAACATATATTAAAAGTAGTAAACTAAAAAAGGAGGAATTTATATGAGTGAATTTAAAGACTATAATATAATGCTAATTGGTCTTGGACCTCATGCTAAACGAATATATAAAACAATTAATAGAAGAAACTATACGACAATATAATATACCCATAACATATATTGATATATATCATAATGATGGTATGTGGAATATGCCAAGTGAATTTTTGTATAGAGAAAATCATCCTTATAAATATGGCTATGGGAAGCTTTTTCACAGTGGATATCACTTTATTGATTTATTAGCATGGTTATTAGAGGCAAATAGAGGAATAAAGGATAAAACCATAGATAATGCTCAAATGTATGTTTCTGTAAATAATCCAGTTGATTTCTTTACAGTTTTCAATAACTATGATTATAAAAAAATATTAAGAACAAATAGATTCGAAGAAGTATTAAAAAATCAAGAACAATTTAGAGACTTTGGAGAAATAGATTTTCACTCAATAATAAATTTCAAAAGTAAAGATAAACTAATTACTAACTGCTCCTTAAATTTAATGCAATCTGGATTTAGTAAAAGAGCATGGTGTACATTGCCTAAAGATACATATAAAAGTAATGGTAGAGTTAGACATGAAAGAGTTAATATTCAAATAGGACCACTTATGAATATACAAATACATAGCTATCAAGCTTATGAAATAAAAGATAGAGAAAAAATGTGTAACAATAGTGTAGGAAGTGTTGAACACTTTGATATATATGTATTTAGAAATAATGAATTAATTGGAGGTAAAGCATTTGAATTTCTTGATATTGCTACCTTATCTGATAAAGAAAAAAATATTTTATAGGCTATAATGAAAAAGCTAGGGAAAATTGTTTTATTAATTTTTTATTAAATATAGATGACAGTTCTGATTTGCTAGAACACCGAGCAAGTATAGAGTTAACTGAAAAAGCTTATGAAACATTGAGTAGAAAGAAAAATATAACTAATTTTAATTTTCAATTATAATTATGAATCAATAATTTAAAATTTATAATTAACTTGAGGTGACTAATATGAATATAATAGTAGAAATAACAGATAAATTATTTGGAAAAGAAATAAAGGAATTTAATAATCCATATATTAGATATGGAGCAAGAGGAATTATTAAAAGAAAAGATGGCAAAATTGCAGTATTTAATAAAGTTGTAAAAAATGAATATAAACTTCCAGGAGGAGGAATTGATGAAGGAGAAGTGCCTGAAGAAGCTTTTAAAAGAGAAGTTATGGAAGAGACCGGATGTGAAATAGAAAATATTAAATTTTTAGGTATTACAAAGGAACTAAAGTCACATGAAAATTTTCAACAAATTTCATATGTGTATACAGCAGATGTTTCTAAAATTACAGAAAGTCTTAATTTGACTGAAAAAGAGAAAGATGAAGGTGCTAAATTGTTATGGCTAACAAAGGAAGAGGCATTAGAAAAAATAACAAAATGTTTAGAATATTTAAAAGAATCTAAATATGAAAACCTATATCATTCTAAATTTATTAATTATAGAGATAGAGAAATTTTAAAATATTATATAAAAAATATTAAATAAAGATTATCAATTCTTACCAAAGGAATAATTGAGTGAGAAAAAAATAAAGAAATATTTATATGACAAAAAAATTGAAACATAATATTATAAAATAAATTATATAAAATTTAATGATTATAGAATGAAATTATTTTTATCAAAAGTAAGATAATAGCACTTATTAAACATATATTGTTTAGTAAGTGTTATTATTTTATATAAATTTAACATATATATTTAAAAGGAGGAATTTTGATGGAAAAGAATTTAATCTGTATATATGATGAAACAAAAGATGATTTAAGAAAAGTATTACTTGATATATATGCTAACTTTGTAGAAAGAGAGCTTAATAATATTGCGAATAGTTAAATTTGAATTAGATTCGTATTATAAAATAGTATATAATAGTATTCATGGTGTTATAAAAATTTATGGATAATATAAATATTTCTAACCCCATGGATTATAAAGTTGCATTGTATATCAGATTATCAAAAGAAGATGACAAAAAAGGAGAATCAGAAAGTATTTCTAATCAGCGTTCTATGCTAAGACGCTTTTGCGAAAGTAAAAGATTATATGTAGTAAATGAGTATATTGATGATGGAATAAGTGGTACTACATTTAATAGACCAGCATTTGAAAAATTAATACAAGATATTGAAAATAAAAAAATTAATATGATCATTACAAAAGATTTATCAAGGCTTGGTCGTGACTATATTGGTACAGGACACTATTTAGAAAAATATTTTCCAGAAAACAAAGTACGATATATTTCATTACTTGATGGTATAGATACTGGGATTGATAGTACATCAAATGATATAACTCCTTTTAAATCTGTTTTAAATGATATGTACGCAAAAGATATTTCTAATAAAATTAAAAGTGTTAAACATAATAAACAAGATTTAGGTTTGTTTATTGGAGGTAAAGCACCCTTTGGATATAAATTAGATAAAAATCATCCAAATAAGTTATTTATTGACGAAGAAGCAAAGCCAGTAGTAAAAAGAATTTTTAAAGAGGCATGTACACGGAAAATCTTGCAGAGCAATAGCTATTGATTTGACTTTAGATGGAATACCTACTCCTTCACAATATGCAATTTCACATGGAGCAAAAGTGACAAAAGTAAGTGCGCATTGGGCTGATTCTAGAATTCGAGAAATACTTTTAAATGAAGTTTATATTGGAAATATGGTACAAGGCAGAATGAAGAAAATAAACTATAAATCTAAAAAAAATATAAGACTTCCTAAAGACGAATGGAAAGTAGTAGAAAATACACATGAACCTATTATTGATAAAAATACATTTTTAAAAGCAAGAGAAATGATAGAGGTTAGAAAACAAACAAGAGTAAAAACACACGATTATTTGTTAAAAGGACTTGTATATTGTCACGAATGTGGAAGAAAAGTAGGTTGTTCTTCAAGAAAACTTGCAAGTCGGAAATTTTTATTATTTTAGATGCAATACATATACTACTGGTGCAAGACTTGGGCTTTGTACAGTTCATTCTATTAGAATGGATTATGTTGAAAAAATTGTACTTGATAAAATAAAAAAGATATTACAAAATTTTAATGAAAAAGATAAAATGATAGATGTAACTAAACAAAAACTAGAAGAACGAAGAAAGAAAAATATATACATAAAAGAATTAGAAGAAAGTAAAATTAAGCTTTCAAAATTAGTCTTAGAAATTGATAATCTATACAATGATAAGTTAAGTGGACTACTTTCACAAGATGATTTTACTAGAATTTATGAAAGAAAAAAACAAGAAAAACTGCAAATTCAAAATAGAATTGATATACTTGAATCTTATATAAATAATAATATCGTAAACGAAGATGAATTAATAGATAAGTTAATAGAAAAATTTAATACAAACCTTACAATTAATAGAGAACTTTTAACAGATTTAGTTGATAGAATTGAATTAGATGAGAATAAAAAAGTATATGTATATTTTAAATTTAAAGCTTTAGCAAGTGAGAATATGTCATAACAATGTTCCTATGTATCTAGAATTGAAACAAAAGCAATCGGAAAACTTGCAAAAGAATTTAATGAATAAAAAGTAAGAAAAAAATTTAAATATTTAAAAACTTGCCTCACATAAAAATATTGACAATTATAATTATATATTGTATAACACTAAAGTAAATAATAAATTAAATGGAGAATAAGATGTATAACAAATATATTTTTATAAATAATAATAGAAAAAAGAAACAAAAAGAATTAGAAATAAATGGAGAAATAAACGATACACAAATTAGTTTTGAAATGTTATCTAAAATACAAAATGAAAATAATAAAGAAAAATCAAACCAATACAATAAAAATGCTATTGGTAAGAATTTAACTAAATTTATAGATGACTATGTATTAGTAGATATAGAAACTACAGGTTTTTCACCAATAAATGATGAAATTATTGAAATTGGTGCCATTAAAGTTGAAAATAATAAAATAGTAAAACAATATGATGAATTAATTAAAATTGATAAAATTTTACCACAAAAAATAACGGAACTTACAGGCATTACAGATAACATGTTGAAAAATGGAAAACTACCGAATATAGTTTTAGAAGAATTTATTAAATTTGTTGGAAATAGTATAATTGTCGGTCATAATGTGAATTTTGATTTAGGTTTTTTATGCAATAAATGTAAAAAATATTTAAATTATAATTTGAATAATGATTATATAGATATTTTATATTTAGCTAGAAAATTAGTTCCAAATGCTATAAATCATAAATTGGGAACTTTAGCAAAAATGTTTAATATTAGTTATGAAGGTGCACATAGAGGACTAAAAGATGTTGAGATAACTTATGGTGTATATAATAGCTTAAGAAAAATACAATAGAGAATAAAAAGAATTTAACATTTGAAAAAATTTCTAAAAAATGGAAAAATAAAAAAATAAAAAAATAGCATAATAATATTGAAAAATATTTTATTCATGTAGAAAAAATTTATATGTTTTTAAAATACATTAATTAAGAAAGGAGAAATCATGAAAAAAGTATTAGGTTTAATATTATTTATGCTATTAATTTTTTGTTTGTTTCAAACAAATGTATTTGCTTCTTCAGTTCCACTAGGTTCTGTTACTGCTAGTATAACAAAAGAAAAAATTACACCAGGTGAAAATGTTACTGTAACTATAAATTTTGGAACAGAACTTGGAGCATATACTTTTGATGTAGCTTATGACAATAACATATTTGAATATGTAAGTTCAGAAGGAGGAACTGAAAATGATAATGGGACAAGAGTAAGAGTTACTTATTATGATAGCTCAGGAGGAAGTAATCCAAGAACAAATATGTCTGTAACTTTTAAAGCAAAAGAAGAAATAGTAACTACAAATCCAACAGACTTTTCAATTACAGCAGAAGGCTTATCAAATTCAGATGCTTCTCAACAATATGATGATATTTCTGTACCTATCAAAAAAAGCTTAACAGTAGAACCAAAATATGTTGATTATACATTAGATTTTAAATATTCAGGTGAAATATTAATAAATAAAGAAAAAGAAATGGAAATTATAACAAAATCTAGTATGGGTAAAAATTATGATCACATTAAAATGAAAGTAGAAGTAACGCAAAAACCTTCAGATAATGCAACAGTACAATTATTAGCAACTGAAAAAACTAGACAAGAAACTGATTTAATAAAAGATGGATGGGGAGGAATAGATGGTTATTCTTTAGGTGGAAAAAATGTAGAACAAATTTTAGCTGTACGAGCATTATTTAATGAAAAAGGAAATTATGCTATAAAAGTAACTTTAGAGGATAAAGATGATGGAAATAAAGTAATTGCAACAAAAGAATTTAAATTTACTGTAAAAGAAACAAGTCAAAATAATAATAGTACAACACAAGATAAAAATGAAATTACAGGAGAAACAACAAATAAAAATGAACAAGTTAATGATAAAGTAAATACACAAGAAGAAATGCCAGAAAATTTACCTAAAACAGGTATGACAAAATATGTATATTTAATAACTGCTATATCTGTATTAGGTGCTGGTTATTTAGTATTAAAAAATACTAATAAAACTAGTAACTAAAAGGAAAAAATATTAAAATGATAAAGAATATTATAAAACTTATAATCATTTTAATAATATCAATAATACTAGGAAATATACTATATGGAGTATATAGAGAAGCAAAAATAAGTAATGTTCCAAATAATAATGTTCAAAATAATGTATATGAAGCAAAAAGCATTAAGCAGAGTATAAAAAAAGAAATATTACCACAAAGTTATAAAAATTACAAAGTTTCTTCACAACTATATATACCAAAAATAAATTTACAAACTTATGTGTTAGATGACAAAAGCGAAGATGCTATGTGGATTTGTCCAACTAAATATTATGGACCAGAACCAAATAAACAAGGAAATTATTGCATTGCAGCTCACAATTATGATAAGGAAAATATGTTTAATCATATTATAGAATTAGAATTAAAAGATAAAATATATTTATCAGATAATGAAAATGGAAAAATAGAATATGAAGTTTATGATATATATAAAGCAAGTCCTACAGATACAAAACCACTTTTACAAGAGACTAATGGAAATATAGAAATTACATTAATTACATGTAGTGATTATTCTACAAAAAGAATTATAGTAAAAGCAAGAGCAATTATTATTGAATAAGAAATTAAATTATAACATGCAATAATATTTCATATATAGTAGATGAATAAACAGAAGGAATTTTACCTTCTGTTTATTAAATAAAAGGAGTATTTATGAAAAAAAAATTAATAATTATAATAAGCATTATTATTTTTTTAGTAGTATGTTTTATTATAATTTTAAATATATTTGAATTTAATGAAGTTAAAAGTGAAAAAAAATTATCTAGACAGATGACTTTATCAAATAATTTTCCAGATGAATATAAACCATATGTAGATGCATTAAAAGGTAAATATCCTAATTGGGAATTTAAAGCATTATATACAAATCTAGATTGGAATTATGTAATTAAAAATGAAAATATTTATGGCAAAAATTTAGTACCTAAATCATATTCAGATAGTTGGAAAAATACAACACCAGGACAATATAATGTAGAAGTTGATAGTGGATGGGTAGATTCTTCTAAATTAGCAGTAGAGTTTGCTATGGATCCACGAAATTTTATAAATTATGTAAGAATATTTCAATTTGAAGAACTATCATATAATTCTTCCACAAATAAAGTTGCAAGTATAGAAAAAATACTGTATGGTACAGAATTTTATAATAAAATAGTAGAATATAAAACTTCAAGTGGAAATAATATAGTAACAAATAAAAAATATTCAGAATTAATATTATCAGCAGCGCAGACTTCGAAAGTAAGTAGTTTTCATTTAGCTTCAAGAATAAAACAAGAAGTAGGTCCTTTTTTATCACATAGTTCAATTAGTGGAACAGTAAGTGGTTATGAAGGCTTATACAACTTTTATAATATTGGAGCAACAAGTTCATCAGAACCAATGGGAGCAATAATAAATGGACTTAAATATGCTAAAGATGGAAAAGGAGCAAGTGAGAGCACTAAAGCTAAATACCTAATACCATGGAATACAAAAGAAAGAGCAATTACAGGTGGGGGAATATTTATAGGTTCTAGTTATATTAATTCTGGTCAAAATACAATATATTTGCAAAAGTTTCATGTTTATGATACTGGTGATGGTGAACTATTTTGGCACCAATATATGACAAATGTTTTAGCACCATATAGTGAATCAAAAATAATATATACAGGTTACCAAAATAGCAATATGTTAGATACTCAAATGTCATTTGTAATTCCTATATATGAAAATATGCCAGAGCTTCCATGTATGAGTCCAGCAATATCATCTACTGATTTTACAAAAGATAATACAAAAGTATATGCAAATGTAGAAACCTCTCTTAATGTAAGATGTGGACCTGGAACATCTTATGAAAGTTTAACAACTATTCCTGCAGGAACAAAAATGACAAGAATTGCAAAAGGAAAACAAAAGGGGGAATTATGGGATAGAGTAAAATTGGAAAATGGGTTAGTAGGTTATGTATTTCAAAATTATGTAAAAGAAGATTTAGATATAGAAGTAGAAAAAATAGAGTTATCTGTTCAAAAAAATACTATAAATAAAGGAGAAAGCTTACAAATAAGTTCAAAAATATTACCAGAAAATGCTACAAATAAAACATTAACATATACATCTAATAATACCAAAATAGCAACTGTTAGTTCGAATGGTAAAATTACAGGTATAAGTTCTGGAACAGCAACTATTACAGCCAAAAGTAAAAATGGTATAAGTGCAAATATAACTATTACAGTATATAGTCCTGTTACAGATATATTAATAAGTAATGATAATATAGTTATGCAAAAAGAAAAAACTTTAAAAATTAGTGCAATTATACTACCAGAAGATGCTAGTAATAAGAATATAAATTATAAATCGGAAAATGAAAGTATTGCAAAAGTTGATAATGAAGGAAACATAATAGGAATTTCAGAAGGAAATACAAATATAATTATATCAGCTGAAGAAGGAAATATAACTAAAACTATAAAAGTTACAGTAACAAGAAAGTTAGAAGATGGAGAAATTATATTTGATGAAAGCTTAAAGATTAATGGAAACGAAATTACAGGATTAGAAAATAAAAATAATACTGCAGATAAGATAATAAATAAGATACAAACAAATTATACAGTTGAAATATATAATAAAGAAGGAAAAAAACTAACAGGGAATGATTTGGTAGGTACAGGTGGAATTATTAAAATATTAGAAAACGACTTATTAATAGCTGAATATGAAATAATATTGTATGGTGATGCAAATGGAGATGGAAAAATAAATAGTGTTGACTTATTAGTAATTCAAAGACATATTTTAGAAATACAAAAATTGCAAAGTGTTTATTTAAAAGCTGGAAATGTTAGAAAAAATAATAAAAATCCAAGTTCAGTTGACTGTTTGTTAATTCAAAGACATATTTTAGGATTGCAAAATTTAGAACAATAGATAATTAACAAAAGATATGAATAGTTTGTAAAATTAGTATGGTATCTGAATAATAATTTATTGATATAGATAAAATTAATTCTTTTATCTTACAAGAAAGGAATAAAATGAAAAAGAAAATAATAATAATATTTAATTTAATAATAACTACAATATGTTTAGGATTTAGCTCTATTAGTAAAGCAAGTAATTCAGAGATATTTTTACAAGCTAGTAAAAATAATATTGAAATTGGAGAAGAATTTGATATAACAATAAATACTAACAATTCAAATATTGCTGCATATACAATATGGATTTATTTTGATAATGAAAAATTAGAATGTATTTCAGAAATAGATAATCTTAATATATTAGATAATAAAATAGTATACACTTGGTTTTCTGATACTGGTAAGAATAAAGAATTATCAGAATTGTTTAGTTTAAAGTTTAAAGCAAAACAAAATGGAATTTCAACTTTTTCTACAGCAGGAGAGTTTTACAATGAAAATGGCAAAAAAATAAATTTTGAATATAATAGTTTAGACATAACAATAGGAAAAGAAAGTGAAGAAAATAATACTTCAAATTTTACAAATTCAGAACAATTACAAAAAGATGTAGAAAGCTTGAATTTGGATATAATGAGAGTAAATCAGGAAGGTATATCTCCAGATTTTAATAAAAATATAACACAATATTATTTAATAGTAGATGAAAATACTAATAAATTAAATATAACAGCAATTCCAGAAAGCAGTAAAGCAAAAGTTAATATTACTGGTAATGAAAATTTAAAAAATGGATTAAATGTAATAAAAATTACAGTAACTTTAAATGATAAAAACAAAACATATTATATTAATGTTACAAAGACTAATAATACTCAATCAGCAAATACTAATTTAGAAACATTGGCAGTAGAAAATTATATAATAGAACCAAATTATCAAAGTAATATTACAAATTATTATGTTGAAGTATCTAATTTAGAAACTTTTGTAAATATTTTAGTAATTCCAGAAGATTCAAATGCAAAGGTATTAATTTCAGGAAATGAAAAATTAAATTTTGGTACAAATAATGTAACTATTACTGTAACAGCAAGTAATGGCATTACAAACAAGAAGTATAATGTGGAAGTATATAAAAGAAACGAAGAAGAAGAACAAAATAAAAAAGAAGAAATAAAAGAAAATGAACAGAGTTTAAATAATATATTAGAATCAGTAGAAAATGATAATATTGAAACAAATATAATAGGTACAAATCAGGAATATGAAAATGAAAATAACAAAAATATTATAAGAATTATTGTAATATGTACTATAATAGCTTTTATGATATTTATAGGTTATGTAGTTATTAAAAAGAAAACGACACATTAATACAAATATTGACTATTTTTCCATTTTATGATATAATTAATAAGTCAGTGAGAAAAAAAGAAATAAACGGAGGTAAAAAATGGATAAGATGAATTTAGTTTTTGGACATAAGAAGCCTGATACAGACTCTATAGCTTCAGCAATAGTAATGGCTAATTTACAAACTAAAATAGGAGATTATTCAGAAAGTTTTAGATTAGGAAATGTAAATAGAGAAACAGAATTTGCATTAAAAACATTTGGAGTAAAAACACCAGAATTATTAGAAAAAATAGAAGATAATAGTAATGTTATAATGGTAGACTCAAATGAATTTGCACAAAGTGCAGAAGGAATAGAAAATGCAAATATTAAAATGATAGTGGATCACCATAGATTAAATTTACAAACAACAAATCCAGTATTCTGTATGGTAGAACCAGTAGGATGTACCTCTACAATTTTATATAAATTATATAAACAAAATGAAATAGATATAAAGCCAGAAATGGCAGGTCTTATGCTTAGTGCAATAGTATCTGATACATTACTTTTTAAATCACCAACTTGTACAGAACAAGATAAACTTGTAGCAAGTAGATTATCTAGTATAGCAGGTCTTGGAATGTATGAATATGGATTAAATATGTTAAAAGCAGGTACAAACTTAGATGGATATACAGCAGAAGAAATAATAAATACAGATTCAAAACCATTTGAAAAAAATGGAATAAAATTTGTAATATCACAAATAAATAGTGCTGATGTAGATAGTGTATTAAAAAATAAAAAAGAATTAGAACATGCAATAGAAAACGAAATTTTATTAAACAACTTAGACTGCTATATATTTATGGTAACAGATATATTAGAAGCATCATCAAAAGTTATAGTTTTAGGAAATAGAAGAGATATATTTGAAAAAGCATATGAAACAAAATTGTGTGATAATATAGCAATACTAAATGGAGTAGTTTCAAGAAAGAAACAAATGCTTCCAAAAATATTAGATGCAATAAAATAAGAGAATTAATTATAAAGTGAATTTATGCAATAAATCAAAAAATGAAATAAAATACTTGAATTTTATTTCATTTTTTGATATTATAATTCAAGCAATTTAAAAAATATGCCGATGTGGCGGAACTGGCAGACGCACCAGACTCAAAATCTGGCGGGAAACCATGTGGGTTCGAGTCCCACCATCGGTACCAATTAATAAATCTATTTAAAACAAATTGAAACAAAGTTATAGGAAAAAATAGTATTGTTATGTAAAACGACATATAATTAAGCGAATTTTAGAAGATGAAGATTATACTTTCTTCATTTTCTTTTTTTTATGAAGTTTATACTAAAAATATAAACTATAAATTAATAGAAAAATTAATAAAAAATATTAAAAATTTCCTTGATTTATTTTTATACAAATGGTAAAATATTTTAGTAAAAGTATATAATTATATACTTTTGGTATAATAAAATTACGGTGAGAAAAATGCCAATATATACAAAAGCAGGATTGCCTGTAAATGAAATATTAAGAAGGGAAAAAATACAAATTCTAGAAGAACTAGAAAATAAGAATTCTTTAGTTGAGAATAATCAAATTTTAGAAATAGCAATATTAAATTTAATGCCACTAAAAGAAGATACAGAATTACAATTATTAAGAAAGTTATCAACTTCAAGAAAAAATATAAAAGTAACATTTGTAAATGTTACATCTTATAAATGCAAGACTACAGCACCTGAGCATATGGAAAGATTTTATTCAACATTTGAAGAAATAAAAAATAAATATTTTAATGGACTAATTATAACTGGTGCACCAGTAGAACAAATGAATTTTGAAGAAGTAGATTACTGGGATGAACTTACAAAAATAATGAAATGGTCAGAAGAACATGCAAAATCTACATTACATATATGTTGGGGAGCTCAAGCAGGACTATATTATCATTATGGAATTAATAAACATTTAATACCAAATAAAATGTTTGGAGTATTTGAACATAAGATTGATGATAATACATCTAAAATATTATATGGATTTAGCAATGGATTTAAAGCACCACATTCAAGACATACAACAATCTATAAAAATGATATTGAAAAAATACCTGAACTTAATATAATTTCTGAATCTGATGAGGCAGGTGTATTTATTGTAGAAAATAATAAAAAAAATCAATTATTTATTACAGGTCATTTAGAATATGCAATAGATACATTAGATAAAGAATATAAAAGAGATTTATCTAAAGGACTAAAAATAGAAATACCTGAAAATTATTATTTGGATAATAATCCAGAAAAAGGTCCTATATTTAGTTGGAAAGAAAATGGAGATAGAATATATTCAAATTGGGTAAATTACTATTTATAAATATATTAATAAAAAATGTAAATAATTTAAAAGGGAGGATGTACTAAGTAATGAAGAAAAAAATTGGACTTATGTTTATAGTAGTTATATTTGTATTAGTATTATTAAGTATTTCAATATTTGCCACAGATACTAATATAACCACAAATACAGCAGAATTAAAAAATGATGCAACAGTAAATTTGGTACAAATAAAAAATAAAGAATTAGAAACTTTAAAAGATTATCAAGATTCTTATGGTGATAGTACATATGGATTAGTAGCATATATATTAAACATAATTAGATTATATAGTATACCATTTGGATTTGTAGGAATAGCAATAAGTGGTATATATAGATATATAATAGGAATAAGAAAATTAGATGTTAGAGATAAAGGCTTTGGAGCTATGATAGGAATTATAACAGTAATGGTAATATGCCAAGTTTTACCATTAGTGTTTGCAATAGTTGTAAAAGGCTGGAGGGGTTAACGAATGAAGGTATTATTTGCTGTAAATAATGAAAGTATTTCAGAAGCAATAATAAAAAAATATCAACAAGAATATAAAGAAATTATATCAAGCAAAAATGTGTATTATATTGATGCAACTACTAGAGAATTACAAAAAGATAAGACTTATGATAGAATTGTTATAAGTGAAGATGTAGAACCATTTGCAAATAATAATTATGGAGTAATAGATAAGTTCATATTTGAAAGATTAGACAATATAAGTGATGAAGCAACTACAAGAGATGGACAAGATATACCAATTATTTTAATATGTGCTGATAGAAGAGAAAAATCTGAAAGCATATTAGTAAAATTGTTTGGAATAGGAATATATAGTGCTCTACTTGGAAAAGATAGAACAATAGCAAATGTATGTGAATTAATGAATAAACCTCGTAATAAAAAAGATGCAAAAATATATTATAGAATAGAATCAGAAGATGTAGATTACAAAGCAGAAGGAGAAGGCGATGTTAACGAAGTTGAAATTCAAAATATATTAACACATTATAAAAGATTAGGCAAAAATGAAGAAGAATATGTAAGAAGCTTTAATAATATTGCTGAACAATATACAGATGCACAATTAAGAGTAATTTGCAAGTTTTTGCCACTAAATGTAAAAGCAGTATTAGAAGCAGAATCTCAAAAATATCAAGAACTTATTACATTTGGAACTGTAACACCAAGCATTAGTCAAGGAAGAAAAACTAAAAATGAATATGTTCCAAATCAAGAATATCAAAATAAAAAAATAAAAAATACATCTTCTTCAGGACAACTTTTTGAAAAGAGTATAGGAAAATCAGAGTTGACAAAACCAGTAGTAATACCAAAAGTTGCAGGAGTTAAGAAAACAGTTTTAGAAGAAAATAATAATTCAGTAGTTGAAGAAGTGCCAAAAACGGTACAACATGTAGAAACAATGCCAAAACAAGAAAAAATACAAAATGAATTAGATCAAAATGATATTGAAGATATTTTGCAATCTGTTGAAACAGAAATAACACAACAAGAAGAGCCAGTAAAGAAGAAAAGAGGAAGACCAAGAAAAATACCAGTAGAAGTTAAAGAAGAAAATGTTAATGAACCTAAAAGAGGAAGACCAAAAAAAGTTCAACCATTACAAGAAAGTAATTATCAAACAGAAGTAGAAGAACAAGAAGATGTAGATTTGTTTAATTTGGGAATGAATAATTCTAAAAAGGAATCAGAAGAACTTATATTACCAGGGTTAGAAGAAACTACTAATAATACACAACCTAATATACAGCAAAATGAAGAAACAGTAGATTTATTTAGCTTAGGTTCAAAAACACAAAGTGAAAATATAAATTACAACATATCTAATAATTATAATACAGATTCTAGACAACTAGATGTTTATAACCAATATGAGCCAAGAGATAATTCTGGTATTAAAAATTTATTAAGTATGTCAAACAAATTAATAGCTTTTGTTGGAACTTCAAAAAACGGTACATCATTTTTGGTAAATAGTACTGCAGAAATGTTATCTAGAAAAGGAATAAAGACAGCAATATTAGATTTAACACAAAATAAAAATTCATATTATATTTATACTCAAAATGATGAAGGATTAAGAAATATAGCATTTTCTTGTATAAATAATTTGCAAAACGGAACAGCAAAAGGAATAGAAGTAAATAAAAATTTAACTGTTTTTACAACATTACCAGAAGGAAATGATTCATTTAATAATTATCAAAGTATATTAACAACATTAATGAAAAATTATTCTTTAGTAATTATGGATTGTGATTATAATACAAATTATTCATATTTTGATTGTGCTCAAGAAATATATTTAGTGCAAAGTTTTGATATTTTAACAATACAACCACTAACAGCATTTTTAAGAAATTTAAAATCAAAAAATATATTAGATCAAAATAAGATAAGAATTGTACTAAACAAATCATTAAGAATAAGAAGTGTTACAGATAATATGATTATAGGTGGAATGTCATCATATAATGATCCAGCAATGTCATATATGACTGAACTTTTTGATAAAGATAATGTTAAATATTGTAGTATTCCATTTGACCAAGAAGCATATTCTAGATATTTAGAAGGATTAGTAACTTGTGAAATTTCTGTAAAAGGCTATCCAAAAAGTATATTAGATAGTTTAGAAAATTTATGTAATATGATTTATCCTTTATTAAATAATGATAGACCAGCAAACAAATTTAACACATATAACCAATATACAAATGGTTTTTCAAGTAATATGAATGCAACTTTAAATAAAATGAAAAATAGATACTAATAGTAGAAACAAAAGGGGTGATATCTTTGCCAATAATAATAGTAATATTAATTTTAGTAATTATAATAGTATTACTAATGATATATAATATGTCAATACACAAAAAAATAGAAAGTTTTAAAAATTTAAATGAAAAAGTTACTAATTTAAATATATTACAAGATTTTATGGACACAATAAGTAAAACATCTTCAACAGAAGAAAAAATTAAGCAGATAAATAATGTTATTATTGACAGATATCAAATAAAATATTCAACAATAGTTATTTATGATGGTACTAAATATATAGTAAAGGCTTCCAATGTTGATGAAAGACATTGGGATGCATTAAGTAATTTGCAATCAGAAGAAATGTTTCAAGAAAGTATACAGACCTCTATACCAAAATATATAACAGTAGAAAATGAAGGGGAAAGATTACCATATCAAAAAATGGAATTTGCTAGAGCAAAATGTGCAATGTTTTTTCCATTATATATTGATAATGTATATATAGGTTATTGGTTACTAGAAGGTGGAACTCCACATGAATTTGACAATTTAGATACAACTATGTTAGAAGTAATAAGAAACAATATAGTAGCTACTATAAAAACAGTTGCAAATCAAAAAATAATTGAAAACATAGTTAGAGATGATAAATATAGTACACTAAAAACTGCAGAATATTTATATGGTGAGGGCAGAAAAATAATAGATCAGTATACAACTTCTGCAGTGTGTATGTTTAGAATAATAAACTTAGAAGAAATAAATGAGAATATAAGCAGAAAAACAGGAGATACTGTAATTACAAAGGTTTGCAAAATAGTAAAAGAAAACTTATCAAATGAATATATTTTTGTAAGGTATATGGGACCAAAATTTGCCATAATATTTTCTGGAATAGAAAAAGAAGCTGTTGAGAATTTTATAAATCAAATAAAAGAACAAATAGAAAGTTTAGAAATAGAACCAGTAGATGTAGAATTTGAACAAGAAGATGACGAAGAAGAAATATTAGCAAAACCTAAAATTAATGTTATTGTATCTACATATTATAAAGGAACAGCATTAGAAGGAGTTCTAAAAAAACTAGAAGAATATCTAGATACTGCACCAAAAAGTGAAAATAAAATAAATGAGTTATAGGGAGGTATGCATAAATGGGAATGATGGATGAAACTATGAGTTTTAAAGTAGAAAAAGACAAAAGTATTAAAGCAAAAGAAATACTAAAAGAGGTATATAATGCACTAAAGGAAAAAGGCTATAATCCAATAAATCAAATAGTAGGATATATTTTATCTGGAGACCCTACCTATATAACAAGTCATAATAATGCAAGAAATCTAATTAGACAAATTGAAAGAGATGAATTACTAGAAAGAATGGTTAAAAATTATATAGGATTAGATGAATAAAAATGAGAAAATTAGGAATAGATTATGGTGATGCAAGAGTAGGTCTAGCAATAACAGATGAATTAGGAATAACTGTACAAGGATTAGAAACAATACACTATAATGGAAATGATAAAATTATACTTAAACGATTAGAAGAAATATTTAATCAATATAAAATAGATACTATAGTAGTTGGTTTACCAATTAATATGGATGGAACTAAAACTGAAAGAGCAGAAATTACAGAAAAATTTATTCATAAGCTTAAGTGTAAATTTAATAAGATAAAAATAGAGAGAATAGATGAAAGATTAACTACTGTAGCAGCACATAAAACAATGAATTATTTAAACATTAATAAGTATAAGAAAAAAGACATTGTAGATACTATTTCAGCAGTATACATACTAGAAACTTATATGAACAAGATAAAAGATAGTAAATAAAATAGATATTATAATTTTAAATTAATATATAGAATTAATTTGTACATAATAAAAGTTATTGACTTTATGATATAAATAAATTTGAAAGGAGAATATTAATAATGAATGATGATGTAAAAAATGTTCCAAACTCAGACGAAAGTGAGGAATTAGATAACATAATAGTATTAAATGATGAAAATGGAGACGAAATTGAATTTGAATTTTTAGATTTAATTGAATATGAAGGAGAAGAATATGTAGTATTATTACCAAATGATGAAGAAGATGCAGATGAAGTAGTAATACTAAAATTAGAAGACACAGATTCAGAAGATGAAGAATCTTATGTAAGTGTAGAAGATGAAGATGTTTTAAAAGCAGTATTTGAAATATTTAAAGAGAAATTTAAAGATGAATTTAATTTTATAGATGAATAGAAAGAAAAAGGATAACAAATAAACTAGTATCCAAAAGCTAAAAAGTTTTGGGATATTAGTTAATTTGTTGCCTTTTTTAGATTTATGCAAGAAAATTAGTTTTTTTAACTACATAAAAACTTGTAATTATAATAATTTATGTTAAAATATAAGTATAGTTATATTTTATTTAAGGAGGAAATTTACATATGAAAAATTTTTCAAGTTGGTTAATAGCAATGTTTGCATTTATGTTTTGGGGATTTAGATTAGTAGGAACAGTATTATATTCTGTAGGAAATGAATTTCTATTTGTTCCAACTAATATGACAATGGAAGTTATACTATTATTTGTAACATTTATTTGTATATGCTTTATGATTAAAAGAAGACTTTTGGCTGCTATAATATATTTAATAGCTCATTTTATGTATTATGGACCAGCATTTGTAGATCATATTATTAGACTTAGCAATAATACACTTGAAATGGACTTATATATGAGTATATTATTTGAATTTTTTGCATTGGTATTAGCTATAGCAGCTGTATTTGATGTATTATTAGATAAAAATAGAAAAGCACATCCAACTGATAAAAAAACTGATTGGTTTTATAAAAATGAGCAATATGATAGAAAATTAGATGATAGAGCAGATAAAAATAATTATAGAACATTGTAATTATGCTATTTAGGTATAAAATAAACAATATGAAACATATCATACAAGAACTAGTTTCGTTTTTTATAGCATTTTGCTTCACAGACATGCAGTATCTAAGAAAATTTAACTTTGGTGAATAGAAAAAGAGTATCAAGTGAATTTACAAAGCACTTGATACTCTAATATTTTATGGAGTTGGTGACCCCTACGGGAATCGAACCCATGATTCAGCCTTGAGAGGGCTGCGTCTTAACCGCTTGACCAAGGGGCCAAATAGCATACATATATTTATAACATAAAAACATGTATGTAGTCAATATTTTTATGTTGATTTATTAAAAAATATTAAATGGAGAATTAAAATTTAATTTAATTATAATTGATATTTATTATAAAATATAGTATAATTAATAATGTACCTGGGGATGTATTTGGTTTCGACAGTAATTATGAAGTATAAATAGCGAGTAGTGGATGGTTGCTTTGGCCACTATAAAAAAGCAAAAATAAAAATAAACGCTGATAATAGAGAATTAGCATACGCTGCTGCTTAAGATTAGCAGCATGTCTTACTTTAATTTACCTACGATTAGAGATTAAGGCATAAAATATGTAGGAAACAAATTTATCTTTTGCCATAAAGATAAAGGGTAAATAAATGGCTATTTAAAAATAAATTTGTTTGTTAATTTATTTTTTAGGAAACTTTTTAATAAACTGCACTCGGAGAGGTTTATATGGATTGGTTATTGGACAGGAGTTCGACTCTCCTCATCTCCACCAATGATGTAGCTGTTCAAACATCATCAAACAGAGTTAATAAAAAATCAATTAGAAAATAAAATCTGGTTGATTTTTTTCTTTTACAAAAAAATTTCTTTCGATAGGTGTCAAACTAGTAAATCAGCCTGCAGAGTACTGGAGTTTTGTGACATTGGTCATAACTCATATGGAGGGCAGGACTTGTGAAAGAACTAGAGAACTATTTTTATTGTATAGGAAAAATTAACTTTTTTCTTGATATTTAAGTATCTTTAACGATTTTTTCTATACAACAAGGTTAAGTTTCCTTGGGCAGTGCATATTTGCGAAGCAAAACGCTCATGTGGCGAAGCCACTTTTCTTAATTATGTAATATAATTTATATTATAACAAATTATAAGCTAGAAATTTAGTTCTTAATAAATAATGAATATTAAGATTATTAGTTGAAAGTTTCAAAATCTAAGATATATTAGAAATTTACATAAAACTTGACTTAATAATATAGATTTAGTATAATGCATATATAAAATGTTGAGTCAGGCAACATTACTCAAAGGAGGAACTTTAATGGCTAAGAAGATTATAGACTATAAACTTCTTGAGGGAGGCAGTTATAATTTTGAGGAAAAAATTAAAGAATATATCCAAAATGGATATCAGCCGTATGGAAATCCATTTCCCTATTACGAAGATTGGGAAAGAAACGGAATGCACAGTACAATATATCAAGCAATGGTAAAATATGAAGGATGAAAACGAAAACTCTCTACCTGACAAGAGAGTTTTTTATTGTATAGGAAAAATCGACAGGTTTTGCAATACAATAAAAAAACTTAAAAATTTTATCTAAAAATGTTTACTTTTAGTATTTTTTTGTATACAATATATTTGATTTAATAAACATATTCAAAAGAAAAAATGAAAGGGGCTATTACCAATGAAAATTTTAATGCTCACATGGGAATATCCACCAAGAATTGTAGGTGGAATTGCAAGAGTAGTGCATGACTTATCTAAAAGATTAATAAAAGATGGACATGAAGTTACAGTAGTAACATATAAAGATGGAGATACTCCATATTATGAAAATGATAAAAGTGTTGAAGTATATAGAGTAGATAATTACATGATTCAACCAAATAATTTTATAGATTGGATTATGCAACTTAATTTTAATTTAATAGCAAAAGCAACAGAAATTATAAATAAAAATGGAAAATTTGATGTTATTCATGCACATGATTGGTTAGTAGCAAATGCAGCAAAAACTTTAAAAAATTCATTTAATATACCAGTAGTTTCTACTATTCATGCAACAGAATCAGGAAGAAATTCAGGAATACATGATGATACTCAAAGATATATAAATGATACAGAATGGCTTTTAACATATGAATCAACAGAAGTAATTGTTAATAGCAATTATATGAAAGGACATGTGCAAGGCTTGTTTGGACTTCCATTTGATAAAATTAATGTTGTTCCAAACGGTATTAATTTAAATAATTTTACTGGTATAGATAGAGATTATGATTTTAGAAGACAGTATGCAATGGATAATGAAAAAATAATATTATATATAGGTAGATTAGTTTATGAAAAGGGTGTACAAAATTTAATTTCAGCTATGCCTAAAATACTTGCTAATTATAATGATGCTAAACTAATAATTGCAGGTAAAGGTGGGATGTTAGATGAATTAAAATCACAAGCACAAAATATGGGACTTTCAAATAAAGTGTATTTTACAGGTTATTTAAATGCCAAACAAGTACAAAAGATGTATAAATGTGCAGATGTAGCAGTATTCCCAAGTACATATGAACCATTTGGAATAGTTGCATTAGAAGCAATGTTAGCTGGGGTTCCAACAGTTGTATCTGATATAGGAGGATTAAATGAAATAGTAGAGCATAGAGTAGATGGTATGAAAAGCTATGCAGGAAATCCTAATTCAATAGCAGATTCTGTACTAAATCTTTTATATGATGCACAACTTTCTAGTAATATATCTAAAATGGCAAGAGCAAAAGTAAAGGAAGAATTTAATTGGAATAAAATAGCACAAGAAACACATTATATATATGAAAAAGCAATTTGTAAAACAATGGCAGAAAGACAGGCAGAACAAATAGCACAAGAAAAAGCTAAAAGAACTAATAAAGCAAAAAATAATGAAAAAGAAATTACAAATTTATTAAGCTTTAAAAAGAGACATGCATATGCATAAAAATATTAATGAAAATAAAAGAGGTAAATTATGAATGTATATGATACAGCCAATAGATTGGCAAAAGAAATTCAAGAGTCAGAAGAATATAAAGAATATAAAAAAGTTAAAAGTGAAGTTATGTCAAATTTAGACTTAAAGAAAAAGATTGAAGAATTTGAACAACTTAGATATGAAGTACAATTAATGCAGTATACAGGAGAAAAAAAGGATGAAGAAAAAACTAAAAAACTAGAAGAAATGTATATGCTTTTAGTTCAAGATGAGAAGATAAAAAAATTCTTTGATTTAGAAATTAAGTTTAATGTAATGATAGCAGATGTAAACAAAATTATTGCAGAAGCAATAAGAGATGTAATTTAAAAATGGTTGCGATTTTTTTAATATATGAATATAATTGTTATTTAGCTTTTGATATACTTATTTTAGTATACCAAAAGCTTTTAATGTAAAATGAAATAAAAAATAAGGGGAAAAATAAATGGAATATATAGTAATTATAATAATAATTATATCAATTATACTTTTAAAACTAGGTTTAAATATACATATAAGTGATATGAAAAAAATAAAGAAAATTGGTTATGATAAAAAATTAAATGATATAGCAAATAAATTTCCAAGTAATAAAGAAATATGTATGGAAATGTTAGAAAAATTAAATAATAAAAATGTAAAAATAGAAGAAGTGAAAGATTCAAAAACAAGTTTATATATAGCTATAACAAATAAAATAATAATAGCAAATATAAATGATACTTTCACAAGGATTCAAACAATAGCACATGAGTGTTTACATTCAATACAAAATAGAAGAATATTATTATCTAATTTTATATTTTCAAATATATCAATTATAACTTTTATAATATTTACAATTTTAATATTACTAAATATAGGTAATAGTTATACATATACACAGATATTTATAGGAATAGGAATTATAAGTTATGTAATAAAAGCATATCTTGAAAATGAAGCAATGAGCAAAGCTTTTTATCTAGCAAAAGAATACATAAATAAATATCAAGAAAAAAACACAGATATATCAAAAGATGATATAGATTTACTAATAAAAAATTTTGATATCCTAAATAGAATGGGAATACCACTTACCAATTTTTATTTATTAATTATATTTTTAATAAAGGTTATAATTTTATGTATTTTAGGAATAATTGTTTAGAGAAATTTATTTTGAATTAATATAGCATATTTAAAATCCAGATATATTTTAATAAATAACTTATTTAATAGATATTCAAAACTTTTAATATATTGAACAGTAACAGAAAAAATATAAATACTATTTTTTATAATTTTCTCTTTTAAAATAATCAAATTTGTAGTAAAATAAATAGTATATTGTATATTTTTAAGGAGAAATTGATGAATAAGAAATGGGAATGCTATAAACCAGATGAAAATAAAGTAAATGAATTAGTAAAACTTTGTAATATAAACGAAATAATAGCTAAAGTTTTAGTTAATAAAAATATTAGTAAAGAAGAATTAAATATATTTATCAATCCAACTAGAAAAGACTTTCATAATCCATTTTTAATGCCAGATATGGAAATAGCAGTTAATAGAATTATAAAAGCTATTACTAATAAAGAAAAAATAATGATATATGGAGATTATGATGCAGATGGAATTACTAGTATTACAGTATTAAAAAGCTTTTTAGAAGAAAGAGGATTAGATGTATTTTCATATATTCCAAATAGATTAGATGAAGGTTATGGGTTAAATAATGAGGCAATTAAAAAGATTTATGATGAAAATTATAAATTAATAATAACAGTTGATTGTGGAATATCTGGAATAGATGAAGTTGAATATGCAAATTCATTAGGAATTGAAGTTATAATAACAGACCACCATGAACCAGCTGATATTTTACCAAAAGCTCTTGCTGTAGTAGATGCCAAAAGAAAAGATAGTAAATATCCTTTTAATCAATTAGCAGGTGTAGGTGTGGTATTTAAATTAATACAAGCAATATCAATTAAACTTAATTTAGATGAAAAAGAATATTTAAAATATTTAGATATAGTTTGCATAGGTACAATATCAGATATAGTTCCTTTGATTAATGAAAATAGAGTTATAGCAAAATTAGGATTAAAGTTAGTATCTCAAACTAAAAATATAGGATTAAAATCATTACTAAATATAGCTGGATTTAAACAAATAGATTCAGTTGCAGTTTCATTTGGAGTAGCTCCTAGAATAAATGCATGTGGAAGAATGGGAAATGAAAAATTAGCACTAGATTTATTTTTGACAAAAGATTATGAATTAGCAAGAAAACTTGCAACTAAACTTAATGAATATAATATAAAAAGACAAGAAATAGAGAAAAAAATTTTTAATGAAGTAACACAAATAGTAGAAAATAAAGAAAAAGAAAATACATGTATTGTAATTGGAGAAAATGGATGGCATCATGGAATTATAGGAATTGTTGCTTCAAAAGTAACAGATATGTATTTTAAACCTACAATATTAATTTGTTTTGATGAAGATATTGGAAAAGGTTCAGGAAGAAGTATACCAGGGTTTGATTTACATGAAGCATTAATGAAATGTGGAAAGAACTTAGAAAAATTCGGTGGACATTCAATGGCAGTAGGAGTTACGATTAAAAAAGAAAAATTTGAAGAGTTTAAGACTGAACTAGAAAAATATGCAAGTAAATGTAATATTACTGATATTGTACCAATAATAAACATAGATAGTGAATTATCTTTAAAAGAAATAAGTTTAGAAAAAGTTAGAGAATTAAAGATTCTTGAACCTTTTGGAGAGGGAAATACAGTACCATTGTTTTTATTTAAAAATCTAAAAATAAATTCTATAAGATCATTATCAGAAGGAAAACATTTAAAATTAACGCTAAAAGAAGATAATTATATGATAGATGCAATAGGATTTAATATAGGAGAATTAGCAGAAAAATATTGTTTAGATGATAAAATAGATATTGTAGGAAGTTTAGACATAAATTCTTTTAATGGAAATGATAGTGTACAAATAGTAATTAAAGATATAAGAAAGTCATACTAGAATGGAGGAAGTTGGGGATGTCAGAATATAAGAAAGTAGAGATAGAAGATGTAATATCAATTGTAAAAAAACAAAAAGGAAGAAGAGATACAAAAATAATACAAAAAGCATATGAATATGCCAAATCAAAACATGGTGATCAATTAAGAAAATCAGGTGAACCATATATAATTCATCCTATACAAGTAGCATATACACTTGCTACACTTGGAATGGATGACAATACTATTTGTGCAGCACTTTTACATGATGTTTTAGAAGATACAGATACTACTTATACTGACTTAGAAAGAGAGTTTAATCCAGAAGTAGCATATATGGTAGATGGTGTTACTAAACTTAGTAAATTGCAATATGCAAGTATAGAAGAACAACAAGTAGAAAATTATAGAAAAATGTTTCTTGCAATGGGAAAAGATATAAGGGTAATTTTAATAAAACTTGCTGATAGACTTCATAATATGAGAACCTTGAAATATTTATCAAGAGATAGACAAATAGCAAATGCAAA